>CAZYSF010000559.1:0-11204 GCA_964649635.1 uncultured Anaerolineales bacterium
GGCCGGATCGTCCATCGCGAGTGGGGTGCTGTTGATCGCGGGCTACGCGGCCTTGCAGCCGCGCACCGATCCGGCCTCGCTGGCCGCGGGGGGCGTCGCGTTGGAAGACCTGCCCAAGGACGCCCTGGTGGAGATACTGCGGAGGACCCTGTCGAAGAGCGCCATAACCAAACAGGATAACGAAAACCCCTTCACCGACCGCAGCCGTTCGAACGTCTATGGCCTGGTTATCCAACGCGTGGTCCGCTATGAGGTAGTCGAATCCTGGACCCTGTGGGAATCTCTGACCCGCCCGGTGGAGATCCAGCGCCGGGCCGCCGAGGAATTTCCAACGGCGGAGCTGCGCTTCGTCTCCTGGCTCACTTTCGAATTCATCAGCCGGCCGCAATCGTCCGAGGCGGTTAACGCCGGTGTGCGCACCGCCATCCTGGGCTCGTTGTGGACAATCGCCATCACCATCCTGGTCGCCTTCCCGCTCGGAGTGGGAGCGGCAATCTACCTGGAAGAGTACGCCCGCGACAGCCGGCTCAACCGCCTCATTCAGACCAACATCAACAACCTGGCCGGCGTGCCGTCGATCATCTACGGCATCCTCGGCCTGGCCATCTTCGTGCGCGCCATGTCTGGGCTGACCAGCGGCGCGGTCTTCGGCATAGTCGATCCGACCACCGCCAACGGCCGGACCTTGCTTTCGGCCGGGCTGACCCTCGCCCTGCTGGTTTTGCCGCTGATCATCATCAACGCCCAGGAGGCCTTCCGGGCCGTGCCGCAATCGTTGCGTAAGGCCGGCCTGGCCCTGGGCGCCACCCGCTGGCAGACGGTCTGGTCGCACGTCCTGCCCAATGCCCTGCCCGGCATCCTGACCGGCACGATCCTGGCGGTCAGCCGCGCCATCGGCGAAACCGCCCCCCTGGTGGTGATCGGCGCCTCCACCGCCATCAGCTTCGACCCCGCTTCGCCTTTTTCCAAATTCACGGCTCTGCCGATCCAGATCTACCAGTGGACCTCGCGCCCGCAGGCGGAATGGCGCCACCTGGCGGCAGCCGCGATCGTGATCCTGCTCATTCTCTTGCTGAGCCTGAACGCCTCGGCGATCGTGATGCGCAACCGTTTCACCCGGAGGTTCTGATGTCGCAAGCGGCAAGCGTCGATTACGTGATCGAGACCAAGGACCTGAGCATTTTCTACGGTGATTTTAAAGCCGTGAGCGGCGTCAATATGCGCATCCGGCGCAACCGTATCACCGCCATTATCGGCCCCTCCGGCTGCGGCAAAACCACCCTGCTGCGGGCCTTCAACCGCATGAACGAGCTGGTCCCGGGATCCCGCGCCGAAGGCCAGGTGCTCTTCGACGGCCAGGACCTGTACGCAAACGAGGTGGATCCGGTCGAGGTCCGGCACCGCATCGGGATGGTCTTCCAGAAAGCCAATCCCTTCCCGAAGTCGATATACGAGAACATCGCCTGGGGGGCGCGCATCCACGGCTACCAGGGAGACATGGACGAACTGGTCGAGCGCTCGCTGCGCCAAGCCGCCCTGTGGGACGAGGTCAAGGACATCCTGCACGCCTCAGGCCTGGCTCTCTCGGGCGGCCAGCAGCAGCGCCTGTGCATCGCCCGCACCATCGCCGTCCAGCCGGAGGTGGTATTGATGGACGAGCCCGCCTCGGCCCTCGACCCGATCGCCACGCTGAAGATCGAGGAGCTGATGCAGGAACTTAAGCGGAATTACACCATCATCATCGTCACCCACAACATGCAACAGGCGGCCCGCGTCTCGGATAACACGGCGATGATGATGCTGCTTAACGGCGACAGCCGATCCGGCACGGTGATCGAGTTCGATCAAACCAAAAGGATCTTCACCCGTCCGTCCGATAAACGGACCGAGGATTACGTCACCGGCCGGTTCGGATAAACCACGAAGGACACGAAGAAAATGCGGAAGGGCACGAAGAGAATGTTAGGTAGCGATGCCGCGGGACGGGAGAGATAAAATGACACGCGCCGCACTGGAACTGCGTCTGAAGCAGATGGTGGATGAAGTCCTGGTCTTGGGAAGCATGGTGGAACAATCCGCTCTGGATTCGGTCTCCGCGCTGCGCCATCGCGACACGGCCTGGGCGAAGAAGATCGAAGCGCGGGACCAGTTGATCAACACCCACCGTTTTGCCATCGAACGCGAGTGCCTGGCGCTGATCGCCACCCAGCCGCCGATGGCCCACGATCTGCGGATCCTGGCCGCGGTCCTGGAGGTGATCACCGACATCGAGCGGATGGGGGATTACATCAAGGGTATCGCCCACATCATCCCCCAGTTGCATCCGGAGCCCCTGCCGCGCAGCCTTCCCGACCGGCTGGATTCGATGGCGGCACAGGGAAACTCCATGCTGCACCGCGCGCTGACGGCCTTCGCCGCCGGCGACGAACGGGCGGCCCGCGCGCTCCCCGCCGAGGACGATGTGGTGGACGGATTGTATGGCGAGGTCTATCATGAGCTGGCCGAGGGATTGACAGCCCATCCGGAATCGGTGGATCATTACACCCGCCTGGTCTGGGTGGCGCACAACCTTGAGCGCTTCGCCGACCGGGTCTCCAACATCTGCGAGCGTACGATCTTCACCGTTACGGGCGAGATCATGGAATTCTCGTCCTCCGGCGGGGATTAAAAGGAAGGACAAATTTCACATGAAAAAACAACGTGTGCTCTTTCTTTGCACCGGCAATTCCGGACGCTCGCAGCTGGCGGAAGCGATCGTCAATGCCCGCCTCGCCGACCGCTGGGAGGCCTTCAGCGCCGGCGTGCGCCCGGCGGCCTCCGTCCATCCGCTCATTCCCAAGGTGCTTGCGGAATCCGGCATCCCATTTTCTGGACAACCCAAAAGCGCCGATCGGTTCCGGAACACCGCCTTCGACCTGGTCGTCACCTTATGCGATTCAGCCCGGCAGGAATGCCCGCTTTGGCTAGGTTCCGGGGAGCGTGTCCACCACGACTACCCGGATCCGGCGCTGATGGAGGGGACGGAGGCGGAAAGACTTTCGGCGGTCCGAAAATTACGCGATGATATGCTGGTGGAAATACTGTACCTGTTGGAAAGACGCGGGACGGGGAAGATGGATTGAACCGCCGTCGGAGCCTGGAAGCCGCGGAAATACGGGGGATCGGAGCTTTCAACCGGCCGGCATGTCAAAATGGCATGCCTGTCATATAATCTATGGACGCATCCCGCAAGGGATGGGTCGTCTGCAAGGAGAATTTTCCATGACCCGCAACCTGTTCGAACAGCAGTTGCACCGCCTCCAGGATGAAATCCTCGAACTGGGATCCTCCGTCGACCAATCGCTGCTGGAGGTCGTCGTCGCGCTCCGCCGCCGGGATCTGGCCGCCGCGCGCCGGTTGGAGGCGCACGACGCGGTCATCAACAAGAAGCGCTTCGCGATTGAGGAAGACTGCCTGACGCTGATCGCCACCCAGCAGCCGATGGCGCGCGACTTGCGGATCCTCGCCGCGATCCTGGAAGTGATCACCGAACTCGAACGGATGGGGGATTACGTCAAGGGCATCGGGCACATCATCACCATGCTCGGCCCCGAGCCGTTGCCGCCCGATCTGCTGGACCATTTCGATTCGATGGCGTCCCTTTCCACCAAAATGCTGCGCCGTTCGCTGGACGCGTTCATCGCCGGCGACGCCCGGGCCGCCAAGGCGATCCCGGCCGGCGACGACGAGGTCGACAAGCTCTACAACATGGTGTACCGCGAGTTGGTCAACCAGATGATCGCCAATCCCGATACGATCGATCACGCCACCCACCTGCTGTGGGTCGCCCACAACCTGGAACGGTTCGCCGACCGGGTTTCGAACATCTGCGAGCGCACGCTTTTCTTCGCGACCGGCGAAATGATGGAACTCCGCTCCACCAACGACGAGACGAAACATCCCTCCTACCGCATCCCGGACGGCGAGTAACCCCATAAAGACATGACCCGCCACGGCGGCACCGTTGCGCTTGCGAAAATATTTCTACCCAGTCTGGCGTGCGCCTTCGCCGCATCCACCGCCACCCCGTTCCCAACCTCGAAAAGCCGGTTCGGGATGATCCCCGCCGATAATCAAAAAGGAACGCCTAATCGGATTTCTGGCCGCCGGAAGCCGCTTCCGGGTGGAGCATGCCGGTCACGCTCGAAGAGCCGGTCAACACCGCCGGCGGCGGAGACAGCCCGTTCATCAGCCCCGGTGGAAACACACTCTACTTCTTCTTTACCCCCCGACGTGAACACTCCCGCCCATCCTTATTTTTCCGCCGACTTGCAAAAAAAAGATCGAGGCGGATATTTACGTATCGTATAGGGCTTAAGTTAATCCTGATATGCGAAAATAAAGAGCCTTGGTTTGGTCGTCATTCCCGCGGGATCTTAGCGGGAATCCAGCGTCTTCTAGAATGGATGCCCGCTTGGCACACCCTTGTTTCGCGAGGAGACCTGACAGGTCTTAAGACCTGTCAGGTCTGGCAGGCGCGGCATGACGATCATGGAGGTCCCGGTGATTCTTTGCAGACAGCCCTTTTTCTTACTCAGGACGAGAGGACGCCATGGATACGAATAACCGCAATAGAACGGCCGCCTTTCTGGCGCTTGCCATCATGCTCCTCGGCGCATGTAATTTCCCATCCGCCGTTCCGCCATCCGGCGCCGCTTCGCCCACGCCGATGACGGTTTCAATCCCGGCGGTCCCGGCCTCCGGCGGGGATACATGCGCCGGCTCGGCCGACGGCGTGCTGCAAATATGTTTTCTCGGTCTGACGGACGGGATGACGATCGCCGCCAAGCCGGGCGAAGCGATCCGCGTCACCGCCGAGGCTTCCGGAGTACCCGCGGTCGGGATTTCCCTGGGCGTTCAACCCGGAGAATTCGCCAAGTTCGTGGAAAACACCGGCAATGCCGATCCCTTCCGGACAGAATTCGCCTGGCTTCCGGGGTTGGGATCCGGCACCTATCAGCTGATTCTTGAAACCATGACCGCGGATAAATCCGCCGTCGCCGGCGTGTCGATTTCGGTGACGGTGACCGGCCTTCCGGCGATTTCCCCCACCCCCGGCCTTGCGGCGGGCGAGGTCCCGCAGGACATCCGCGACCGGATCCTGGAAACCTACCGCACCGCCTTCGGCCTCGACCCGGCCGCGCCCGCCATCGCGCGCAAATTCCGAACAGGCGTGGAAGACGAATGGGTGAGCACGGCGTACATCGGGAATAATTTGTATGAAGTGGATCTGTTCCCCGACGGGCACACGGAACCCTGGACCTCGCCGATTTTCCCCAATACCATCGTCGATTATAAAAAAACCATTTGGAAGGATCCGCTCTGCCGTCCGGCGGGAGACTACGCGATGCTCGTCGTGTTCCTGGATTTCGGGAACCTCGGGGTCGGCGGGGATGAGCTCCTGGCGGATTTGGACACGGCGACCGCGGAAGCCAACGCCGCCTTTGCGGGATTTCCCTCGGCGGGCCCCGGCTCAGCGCCGATCCTTCACGTCCGCACAACGGGAGTGGCCATCCCCGTCCCGGCGGGTGTCGCCGGAAAACTGATCACGCCGAACCAAATTCGGCAATTCGCCGGGGTGGATCCTGCGAATTTCGATTGGATCGCCCAGGTGGATTTGGACTCGTCCAGCACGTACCGCTACGCGGACGGCGGCGCCCCGGAAACGACTTCCTTCGGGTACGCGTTCACCGGCTGTCCCACCGTCCGGACCCAGATCAACATCCAGATCACGGTCGACGCCCGGAATCAATTGGCGGGGGTGGACAACCGGCTGGCGGGGACTATGCTCACCCATGAAGTCTTCCACCTGTTCGGGTATCCGGGTTCGCACAACTGGCCGTGCACGAGCGGACCGCAATCCGATCCCGCGGATGCCTGCGGGATCGTTAACATCCCGGCGCTGATGCTGGGCTGGGTGGATGTGGACGGCGACGGCGCGCCGGAAATCATGGATCCGACGCCGTACGGGATGGCATCATCCTAGACCGGGACGGTCCCGTCTGCAACGGGTCGTTATGCCTGTGAAACCCTTTTACCGCAAAGGCGCAAAGGGCGCGAAGGGATCTGTTAGTTTTTTTATGAACTCTTTGCGCCCTTTGCGTCTTCGTGGTGAGGTTTTTGACTTGCTCCGGATACAGCTCTTTTTGGCTTAATAAAGGAGATTGCATGACTATCCATGTTGAAGGCGTACCGCTCAACCGCGTTCTTTCGTTCCCATTCCGCGACCGTCAAGCCTTCCGCCGTTTCCTGATTGCCGCCGGTCTGACCCTGGCGGGTTTCATCGTCCCGCTCCTGCCGGGTTTATTTGTTTCCGGGTACTCGATCCGGATTCTGCGCCTGGCCATCCGGGAAGGCAGGCTGGAAATGCCGGACTGGTCCGGGGAAAGCCGGCTGCTGATGGACGGGGTCTATTCCACGATCATCTCGCTGGCGTATATCCTGCCCGGATTGATCACGCTGATCGGCGGTTTCATTCTCTATATCATCTCCTTCGTGCTGATAATCCCTTCGCCCGAAACGGCCGACACGACCTCCGTGTTCGCAATTTTCATACCGATGTTCATCCTCTTCGCCTCGATGGCATTGGGAATGGCGCTCCTGATGCTGAGCGTAATCCCCCTGCCCGTGGCGCTCTGCCGCTATGCCGACGAAGGCCGGCTGAGCGCGGCATTTCAATTCGGAGAGATTCTCGGCGCGGTGAAAAAAAATCCGGTCGGCTATATCGCCGCACTGGTTGTGTGTTTTGGCCTGATGTACATCCTCTACTTTTTTTACCTGATTGCGTATATGACGGTCATCCTCTGCTGTCCGGGCTATCTGGTCATGCTGGCCGGCATCCCCGCGGCGGGAATTATTTACCTGGCCATGGTCGGCCTGGCCTACCGGCAGGGGAAGGCCGCGTAAAGGTGCAGGCAGACCGACGCGGTCTTAAGACCGCGTCGGTCCCTCGCGGGGGGTTGACTCGCCTTTCGGACTATGTTATAAACATCACAATCTCATATATCGAAAAACGTAGACGAGGAAAGGCCGTCCCGAAACCGGGCTCAGCGAATCGGACAGGGTTGCACCCTGGTGGAAGTCCGATCCCAGCGCGGGAGCGGCAAGCGCCTCCGAGTTTTTCAGACCAAAGGGTTCATCCCCCGGTAGTCTGAAACGGACCTGCAACCGTTACCTCAGCAGAAGGCGCGGCGACGCGCCCCAAAGAGTGGGACCGATCGGCAACAGTTCCGGATGCCGGATGGTCTCCCAAGTAGGGTGGCACCACGAGAGCTCCTCTCGTCCCTTCGGACGGAGGAGTCTTTTTATTCCCAAATCCCATACGCCGGAAACACGAGACAAGGAGACAGCCCATGACCATATACACGGATGCCAACACCAAGCGGTTGTGCAACTTCGCAGCCGGCCCGGCCGTCCTGCCCCAGGCGGTCCTCGAGAAAGCCCGCGACGAGCTCCTGAATTACGCCGGGAGCGGCATGTCGGTCCTGGAGATGAGCCACCGCTCGGTCCAGTTCGAAGACATCATCAACCGGGCGGAAGCCGATATGCGCGCGCTCTACAACATTCCGGCCAATTACAAGGTCCTGTTCCTGCAGGGCGGCGCCAATCTGCAGTTCGGGATGATCCCGATGAACCTGCGGGCTGCGGGTGTCCCGATCGACGCGGTCCTCACCGGCAATTGGGCCAAGGCCGCGATCAAGGAAGCCAAGAAGAGCGGCCCGGTCAACATCGCCGCGACGACCGAAGCGGTCAATTTCAACCGCATTCCCGCCCAGAGCGAACTGAAGCTGGATCCGAAGGCGGCCTACCTCTACTATACGGCGAACGAAACCATCCAGGGCGTGGAATGGCAGACCGAGCCGGTGCCGCCCGCCGGCGTTCCGCTGGTGTGCGATGCTTCTTCGGATTTTGTCAGCCGGCCGCTCGATATTTCCAAGTACGGCCTGCTCTACGCCGGTGCCCAGAAGAATGCCGGGCCCGCGGGTGTGGCGGTGGTGATCCTGCGCGAAGACCTGCTGGCGCGCGTGCCGGAAGGCCTGGTCTCGATCCTGGATTACAAAGTGATGGCGGAGAACAAATCGCTCTACAACACCCCGCCCTGCTTCTCGATCTACATCGTCGGGCTGGTCGCCAAGTGGCTGCTCGATCTCGGCGGGCTGGCGGAAGTCGCCAAGCGCAACCAGGCCAAGGCGGACGTGATTTATTCGGTGATCGACGGCGAACCCGGGTTCTTCAAGGGGCACGCGGAAAAAAGCAGCCGCTCGCGGATGAACATCACCTTCCGGCTCCCCAGCGAAGACCTGGAAAAGAAGTTCGTCAAGGACGCGGCCGCGGAAGGGCTGCTCGAGCTTAAGGGCCACCGCTCGGTCGGAGGACTGCGCGCGTCGCTGTACAACGCCCAGCCGATGTCGGCGGTCGAAGCCCTGGCCGGCTTCATGAAGGATTACCGCAAGAAGAACGGCTGAGGCGGCAGGCGGCCCCCTCCTTTTCTCACAGGCAAAAAAATGCGAAAAGCGCGGATGGCAACCCATCCGCGCTTTGTTTTTTCCAATACTAAAAAAAAATTTCCACGAAGAGCACTAAGAGCACGAAGATAAAAATATTATAATAATTACCCATTTTCCTTGTGAATTTCCCTCAAAAAAGAGCCTTATTTATTAAATTATTCGTGCTCTTCGTGTCCTTCATGGATGAATTGGGTTTAGGATACAATTGGTCGAAATATTACAGAACCGCCTAATGGAGATCAACCCTATGACCGATCAACCGGCCGTAAGAACCGAAACCACCCCCCCTCCCTGGCGAGACCTGGACCAAAAACTCGGGAATATTTTTCCCCGGAACCTGGAAAACCTGCTGGCGGTGGCGCTGCTGATCCTGGCCGTGATCACCCGGCTGTACGGATTGGGGGACCGGGTGGCCAGCCACGACGAGGTGAACCACTTCGTACCCTCGTACGATTTCTCGCAGGGCGCCCAATACCGGTTCGACCCGATGACCCACGGCCCGCTGCAGATGCACCTGATCGCGCTCTCATTCGCGGCTCTGGGGGATAACGACTTTACCGCGCGCCTGCCGGCCGCGCTGTTCAGCATCGCCACCGTCGCGATCGCGCTGTTCCTTTTCCGGCCCTACCTCGGGCGCAACGGCGCGCTGATCGCGGGCGTGCTGTTCCTCATCTCGCCTTACATGCTCTATTACGGGCGGTATCAGCGCAACGAGGCTTTCATCGTCGTCTGGGCGCTGCTCACCCTGTACGCCATCCTGCGCTACCTCGAAAGGGGCGAATGGGGGACTCTCGTCCTCTTCACCGTCGTAAACGCGCTCCACTTCACCGATAAGGCCACCGGCTTCATCTTTGCCGGCGGGCAGATGATCTTTCTGGTCGGTTTTTTCCTCGTCCGCTTCGGGCTCCGGCCGGACATCAAACAACTCACAAAAATCCGCCTGTTTGCCAGCCTGGCCGTATCGGCGGTCCTGCTCGGCATAACCGCGTTTATGTGGAGGGAGGCCGGCAAGCTGTTCGAGCAGAATCCGGATCCGCTTGTCTTCCTCCCGTCGATCGTGGTCGGCATCTTCGGCTTGGCCGTCGCCATCGTCGGCATCGTCCTGCTGATGCAGGATTCGGGCGCCGTGGTCCGCCGGGAACGGTCCTTCGACCTGATCGTGCTGCTCGGAACGCTGGTTCTGCCGCTTACCGCCGCCGTCTGGATGTCCACGGTCGGCAACCTATTCGGCGTGACGGCGCCGATCGACATGAATTTTTCGTATGCGTCGGACCTGCGCACGCTGCTGGATCTCCAACAGCCTTATGCCGCGATGGTGGCCGGCGTGCTCCCCTACATCGTCCTGCCGGCGATCGCCGCGATCGTGATCGGCTTCTGGTGGAGGCGCCACGATTGGTGGAAGCTGGCCCTGATCTTCTTCGGGATATTCATCCTGTTCTTCACCACCATCCTGACCACGGTCGGCGGATTGTTCGACGGCCTGGTGCGCTTCCTCGGATACTGGATGGTCCAGCACGGGGAGAGCCGCGGCAGCCAGCCGTGGTTCTATTACCTTTTCGTCCAGATCCCGATTTACGAATACCTTCCGGCGGTCGGCGCGGTGATCGCTTTCTTCATCGCCCTGCGGCGGCGGTTGTGGACCGCCGTTTCCGGCACGCCGTTCGAGGCCGCCGCGCCGGTCGGCGACGACGAGCGCCAGCCGGTCCCGGCCATCCCGCTCTTCCTGTTCTGGGCGCTCTTCAGTCTGGTGATCTTCTCCTACGCCGGCGAAAAAATGCCGCAGCAGACGATGCTGATTTCCGCGCCGATGATCCTGGCCGCCGCCTGGGCAGCGGGGTACATCCTGGATACCCGGTCCTTGGGGGAACTGTTCCGGTTCCGGGAATGGAAATTCGAGATCCCGCCCCACATCACCCGGAGCATCCGCACCGCGGTGCTGGTTGCGTTCGTGGTGCTCGGGTTGTTGACCGCGCGGACGGCGTTCTTCGCCACCTACGTCAATTACGACTACCCCAACGAATACATGGCTTACGCCCACGGCGCGCCGGGACCCAAAATCGCCCTGCGCGAAATCGAACGCCTCTCCTACCTCACCACCGGCGGGAAGGACCTGGTTGTGGCGTACGATAATTTCGTCCGCTACCCGTACTGGTGGTATCTGCGGGATTACCCGAACAAGATCGATTTCGACGTCAACCCCGGGATGGAGATCCGCGATGCGGCGATCATCGTGGTCGGCGAGCAGAACAACAGCAAGGTCGTCCCGATCCTCGGCGAGGATTACGTCAGCTTCGAGCAGATGCGCATGTGGTGGCACAACCAGGATTACTTCACCCTGAAATGGGAATTCATCGACGGCGAGTACATCACCGAAGCCAGGGAAAAAGGCGTGGCGGATCCGCCGCCGATGTCGAACGGCGACTACCTGCGCCTGTTCTGGGGGCACGTCAAGCCGATTCTCACCGATCCCGCCACCCGCTCGGCCGCATTCCAGATCTGGGTCAACCGCGATTTCGGCCCGTGGGGCGTCCTGATGAATTCGACCGGCTATACCTATCAGAACTGGTCGCTTTCGGAAAAGCTCCACGTCTACTTCCGCAAGGACATTCTCGATTATCTTGGCGGGTCCCTGGAAGGCTCGGCCGGCGGGGGCGCGGC
>CAZYSF010000560.1:0-6459 GCA_964649635.1 uncultured Anaerolineales bacterium
CCCCACACCGGTCCGACGGCGTGGATCACCGCCTGGCAGGGCAGCCTGCCGGCGCCGGTGACCGCCGGTTGGGCATGGGTCACCTCGCCGTGCGCGCGCACCGAGGCGTCGCTTTCCTCCTGGATCGCGGATCCGCCGCGGCGGACGATCGCGCCGGCGATCCCGCCGCCGTGCAATAGGCGGCTGTTGGCCGCGTTTACGATCGCATCCACGCGTTCGGCGGTGATATCACCCTGAATGAGAAGACAGGATGTGGTCGGAGAAAATTCGTGCACCAAGATGATGCGGGACATCGATGTGAGTATAGCATGTTACAGACCATCGACCATCGACGAGCGACCATTTTCGAACAAATGCAGATCATGGACTATGGACCATGGGAAAAACCAAAGGCGCCTTACCTCAGAGGCATTCAGTGGCACAAGATAATGGTTAGGTTTTTCGGAAAATTATTATCCACGAAGATCACGATGAGCACCAAGTTTTAATAAATTATTTTCTTTGTGCTCTTGGTGCCATTCGTGGATTCCTGGATGCCCTCCCCACCCCTGCCCCTCTCCCAGCGCCACCACCAATAAGAATAGAATGTCATTCTGATAATCCGTCATTCTGATGGAATGCGCTGGGAGAGGGTGGCCGAAGGCCGGGTGAGGGGGAAATAAAAAAGGCCCGGTTTTCACCGGGCCGTTTGGTAATCTTATTCGGGATTATTTTCCCGCGGCTTCGACCACCTGGCTGAAGCCCTGCGGATCCCGCACCGCCAGGTCCGCGAGCATCTTGCGGTTGAGCAGGATGCCGCCGGCGTGGAGCTTGGCGATCAGGCGGCTGTAGGTGGTGCCGTTGAGCCGCGCGGCCGCGTTGATCCGGACAATCCACAGCTTGCGCAGGTCGCGCTTGCGATTTCGCCGGTCGCGGAAGGCATACCACAGGCTTTTGAGCATGGCTTCGTTGGCGCGGCGGAATAGGCGATGCCGCGAACCGAACTGGCCCTTGCCCATCTTGAGGATTTTCTTGTGGCGGAGGTGGGGCTTGTACCCGCCCTTGACTCTGGTCATGCGGCAACTCTCCTGCCGATCCCTGCGCGCCGGGCATTCCCCCCGCGCCGGAAGATTCCGGCCGGCGGAAGCGCCCCGTTGCTTGCACGCAACGACGGCAACCCTGGACGGTCAACCGGACCGCCCGGCGGCCTCCGCTTAACGCGGAGGATTGGCTTTGTACTTCTTCATGTACGGCGCCAGGCGCTTGACGTGCCGCGCGGTGCCCTTGTCCTTCACCACGATCATCTCGTCGAGCAGTAGCTTGGTGCGCTTGGGGGTGTTGCGGCGCAGGTGGCCCTTGCCGATCTTGGTGCGCATCACTTTGCCGCTGCCGGTGAGGCGGAACCGCTTGGCGGTGGCTTTGTGGGTTTTGAGTTTGTACTTCCCAACCTTCGGTTTTCGAGGCATCTCGAGTGCTCCGTGTATCCTGTCTTGGCATGATGGCGCCGGGTAGGTCCTTCGCTGCTGTCCCTCGCTATTCCCTCGAAGTCTCTCAGGACAGGCGCTCGGGACGAGCGCTCAGGATTAACCCGGCGCGTCGATTGTTGTTTCCAGGGCGAAGCCGGAATGTTACGCTTTCTTCTTCCCCGGCCCCAGCACCATCAGCATCGTGCGCCCTTCCATATCCGGCTGCTG
The DNA here is from genome assembly GCA_964649635.1 of uncultured Anaerolineales bacterium. Taxonomy (GTDB): domain Bacteria; phylum Chloroflexota; class Anaerolineae; order Anaerolineales; family RBG-16-64-43; genus JAFGKK01. Next base: position 1,674 of record CAZYSF010000560.1, read on the forward strand.
CTCCACCACCGCGATGTCTTCCAGCTCCTTGGCGATCTGCGCCAGGTCTTCGCGCGCGATCTCCGGGTAGGTGATCTCACGGCCGCGGAAGCGGATCCGCACTTTTACTTTCATCCCATCCAAAATCCACTTGCGCGCGTCGCGGACCTTGAACGACCGGTGATGGTCGGTGGTCTTCGGCCGCAGGCGGATTTCCTTGACCTCGATCTTGGTTTGCGCTCTGCGCGCCTGCCGGTCTTTCTTTTCTTTTTCGTAGAGGAATTTGCCCAGGTTCAGCACCCGGCAAACCGGCGGATCCGCGCCCGGCGAAACTTCCACCAGGTCGAGATTCGCTTCGCGGGCGATTCGCAGTGCTTCCTGCAGGCTGACTACGCCGACATTCGCCCCGTCCGCTCCGATGAGACGGACATCACGGGTGCGGATTTGCTCGTTAACTCGAAATTCAGAAGCGCTGATGGCTCGTCCTCCTCTTTCAAAACGACCGCCGCCCAAATCCCGTTCAGGCGGCCCGGTGGAACTGGCAGTTTACCACGGGCGGCGCAAAACCGTCAACCGGAAGGCTGCTCATCCGCCTGGGAAGCGGCTTTTGGCACGACCGTGACCTTGCGCTGGCGCCCCAATCCGACGCTCTCGGTGGTAACGCCGGCATGGCCGCGCAGCTCAATGTGGACGATGCGCCGCTCGTTGGCGGGCATCGGTTCGAGGGTGATGGTCCGCCCGCGTTCCACCGCCTGCTCGGCAGCGCGGCGCGCCATGCGCCGGAGCTGCTGTTCCCGCCGCCGCCGGAAGCCTTCCACGTCCACGATCACCGGCAGCGGGCGGCCCAGCTTGCGGGCTACCATCATCCGCGCCAGGTACTGCATGGCGGCCAGCCCTTCGCCCCGCCGGCTGACCATGATCCCCAGGTCCTGGCCGTGAATTTCGATCAACGCATGGCGCGTTTCGTGCTCGTCCTCCGGGACGGTCCATTCCGCGGTCGTGCTGGCGGTCACCCGCATCCGCGCCAGGAGCTCCTGGACGACCGTCCGCGCCGCTTCCAGATCCGGGTCGTCAGCGGCGGTCGGGTCGAGCGCGGTCAGGCGCACGCGCGACGGGATCCCGCCGCTGAACAGGCTGCCCTGCCGGCCCTCTTCCAGAACGACGATTTCCACCTGGTCCCGGGTCAACCCAAGCTTCGCGAGACCGCGTTCCACCGCCTCCCCCACCGTGGGGGCTGAAGTTTCCACACTGGCTCTATGTTCCATCGCCATGGGTCCGCCTCTCGAAATTGGCTGGATTTTATCCAACGACCGTGAAGTCACCCTGAGCGCCCGCGCCCGGTATGATTTTCACCGGGGGCAGCGAAGGGTCTGCCAACGCAGGGCGAGATGCTTCGCTTCGCTCAGCATGACAATCCTTTTCAGGGGTTTTTTTAAGGTTTCGATATACCGCGCGGCCGGTTATTTCGCGGGTTTGGGCTCGCCGGAGGAAAAGGTGAACACCTGCTTCCAGTTGACCTTGCCCATCAGCATGTACTGCACGATCGTCAGCAGGTTGGTCACGATGAAATAAAGCGAAAGGCCCGACGCGAGCGTGAGCGAGATCTGGGTGATCAGGACCACCATGAAGATGTTCATGATCAGGTTGGTCTGCCCGCCCGACGCACCGGTGGACATTGTCGGGATGATCCGCTGGGAAACCCAGCTGGTGATCATCACCAGCCCGGCCAGGACGGGGATCGCGAATGAGATCCCCGGAATGATGAGGTGTTCCGGCTGGGCCAGGTTCAACCACAGGAAATTCTTCTGGAGCGGGATCAGCGTCGAGGGAAAGAAATCGTACATCCGCTGCGAGAGGCTGAAGAGCTGCATCGGCGTCGAGGGGATCGCATTGCCGATCGATTGGTAGAGGCCGATCAGGACCGGGAGCTGGATGATGGTCGGCAGGCAGCCGCCGATCGGGTTGGCGCCCGCGCTCTGCAGCAGCTTCATTTGCTCGGCCTGTAGTTTCTCCTTATCCTTGGCGTACTTCTTCTGCATATCCAGCCATTCTTTGGAACTCTGCAGCTCCTGCATCTTCTTCATGCTTTTCTGCGATGAGGCGGTAAGCGGGTAGGTGAGCAGCCGGATCGCGATCGTAAAGACGATGATCGCCAGGCCGAAGCTCCCGCCCAGCAGCTGGTACAGGAACAACAGCGCGTTGATCATCGGATTGATAATGAAGGTATCCCACATAAGGTTATCCTTGTGCCGGATCGGATCCGGAAAATCCGCGGATCCGCGGCGTGATTACGGCGCTTTGTAGGTCCAGAGACTGGAGCCGTTCTCGAGCGAGAACGCGGCGAGCGTGAAATCCCCACCGTTTACGACCGCGAGTAGTTTTCCGCCCGCCACATGCAGCCTGCCGTACAGCCCGCCTTTGACCGTCTGTTCCCAGACCTGGATCCCGTCGGCGACGGCGTAGGCGCGGAGCTTGCCTTTCGAGGTGCCGGCGTACACGCGTTCGCCGTCGATGACCGGCGCGGCCTGGATCGCCTCTTCCAATTCGGCGCGCCACACCAGGGCGCCGTCTTCCAGATTGACCGCGCGCAGCACGCCGCCCAGGTCGGTGGCGAAGATCGTCTCGCCCGAGATCACCGGCGCCATCCAGACCCAGCCGTCGGCCGCCGTCTCCCAGACCTTGGCGCCGTCTTTCGGATCAAGCGCGATGATTTTGTCGGTAAACGTCCCGACGACCAGCTTGCCGTCGACCAGGTTCACCCCGCCGGCGACCGCCGCGCCCAGATCGACCGTCCATTCGATCGCGCCGGTTCCGAAATTGACCGCCAGGACCTTGTGGTCGATCGTCGCGATGTAGATGCGCTCGCCGTTGACGGCCATCGGCCCCCAGGAGGTGACCTTCCCGAGCGGGATGCGCTTGCGGATCGTCCCGGCATCGGAGTCGATCACCAGCAGGTCGCCGCTTTCGCTCGAGGCATAATACGCGCCATCCGGCCCTTCGGAGATCGGGGCGATGATCTTCTCCCCGTCGCCTTCGAGGGTCCACAGGAGTGCGCCGTTGCCCGCGTCCAGCTTGACGATCGCGCCGTTATACGCGCCGGCGACGAGGAAGCCTTTCGAGTCGATCAGCGGGTCCCCGTAGAAGTTCTGCTTCGCATCCGATTCCGCGGGATACTTCCAGGACATCTGCCCGTTCCCAAGGTTGACGGCACTGATGTAGCTATTGTGCGCGATGTAGGCCGTATCGCCGTCGACCGCCAGCCCAGCCCAGGAGAGGTTGAGCGCTCCCCCGGCGCAGGCGGTGAGCAGGCTTGCGAACAACCCAAGCGCGATCAGCGCGGTCAGGCGGAGCTTCATATTCCGGTTTGGCTTTTTATTCCATTTGCTTCGCAACATTGTAGGGAATACTCCATGCGGCTTGTGCCGCGGTTCGCTTAATGGTCTTCTTACTTCATTCCGATTATTGTCGGTTGGCCTTCAGGGCGCGCTTTCCGCATCGCCGCCCTGCCCCGTCGGCTTCTGTGACCATATACGCTTGCGGCTAGGGCACCGGATCGTACCCGCCAGCATTGAACGGCTGGCAGCGCAACAGGCGTTTGAAGCCCATCCAGCCGCCCTTGCCGGCCCCGTATTTGAAAATTGCCTGGTAGGCGTAATGGGAGCAGGTTGGATAGAAGCGGCAGGTATCCTTGGCGACAAGGCGCGAGAGCGTGAGCTGGTAGAACCGGATGGCCAGCAGCAGCGGCCAGCGCGCCAGGGTGCTCCACTTTAAAGGAAGCGACCGCAGCGGAGGGTCGCTATCCGGTGCGGGATTTTTCTCGTTCATCGGAAGCCGCCACTCCGGCCCGTTGGAACAGCGCGCGCACGGCGTTCACCAGTTCCCCGAAGGGAGCCTTGACCGCGCCGCTGCGGGCGATCAGCAGAAGATCCCACCCATCCGGCATGCACGCCACGAGCGGGCGGGCCGCTTCGCGGATCCGCCGGCGCGCCCGGTTGCGTTCGACCGCTCCACCCACCCGCAGGCCCGCCGTTACGGCGAGCCGCCGGGTGGGCGCATCCGAGCGGGCGGCGACAAGAACAAGCAGCGGGTGGGCATAAGACTTGCCTGTGCGCCGCACCCGCTGGATATCGCCGGAACGATTGAGGCGGAACCGTCGCTGCATGCTGGCAACCCGGCCGGAAGAAACAGCCGGGGGGAGGACTACTTCCTACCGTTCCAATCGGACTTTTTAACGTGACGAGGCTGGACGGCCAGGCGGACGCGCCCCTTGGCGCGGCGCGAGGCCAGAACCTTCCGGCCGCCGTGGGTGGCCATGCGCTGGCGGAACCCGTGTACGCGCGCGCGGCGGCGAATTTTCGGCTGATACGTTCGTTTCGGCATGATAATTTCCTCAAAAAGATGGCTTCTAGTGCGGGTCGATTATACCAGCCGCCGGGAGAGGGGGTCAACCTCAATTTGGGGGGCCGTCACCCGGCATGATCCTGGCCGGGATCGCCGCCCTTATCCCCCTCCCCGCTGCCCTCAAGGGCAGCGCTGGGACACGAAGCCCGCTGGCGCGGGCTGCCTCCGTCACCTGTCTGTGCCCCGGAGGGGCATCGTGTAATAGCGCGGGCATTCATGCCCGCAGGGACAGGGGACACATCCCGCCTCCGTTCACACCACCCCACCCCCGCCGCCCGGAAGGGCAGCGCTCGGACACAAAGCCCGCTGGCGCGGGCTATCACCTGCCTGGATTTGTGCCCCGGAGGGGCATCGTGTAATAGCGCGGGCATTCATGCCCGCAGGGACAGGGGACACATCCCGCTTT
>CAZYSF010000561.1:0-6500 GCA_964649635.1 uncultured Anaerolineales bacterium
GGAATGAATAGAGGAATGGGATTGCCGTCGGAAGCATGACGAAGTAGCAAAAGGCCACGCCGATCAGGAAAAAGATGGTAACCAGCGGGATGCCCAGCAGCAGCACGGTCCGGCTGCGCGGCATCAATCCCGGCGCGACAAAGAGGAATAACTCCAGTGTGATCCACGGCAGCGCGAGTATTACCCCGGCCAGGAGCGAAACGCGCATGAATACTCCCACCGCTTCGGTCGGCTCGATCACCTGCAGCCGGTCCAGACCATCCGCGCCCTGGGCCTGCGCCTTCTCCCACCAACCGGTAATTCCCCCCTGCGTTCCAACGCCGGCCGCGGCCGCCGGGTCCCCGACCGGCACGGCCAGCAGCCGCATCAGGTTTTCGGAGATGGAAAAGCAGACAACCGTCGCGAGGCTGAGGGCAATGAACGAGCGGAAGAGATGCCCGCGCAGCGCCTGAAGGTGCTCCGCCAAACCCTCCCACAATCCAACCAATCCTTCCCGGCTGCCGAGCGCGGTCCCGACCGTTTCCGCGAGCGGGGTGTCGTCCGGCATCTGGTAAAGAAAATCCCGCATGCGGCGGAACGGGGAAGTAAAGAAATCCATAAGGCGGGCCATGGACGGCATTCTATCGGAAATGCCCGCCGGCTGCCAGACACGGCCGAAAAGCGTCCATGGGCGGATAGGGTACCAAGCATTCAGAATCCAATAATTGGAATTTCCCGGTGTTTTTGTGGTATTAAAAATCATTTTTCCCACTAAGTCACGAAGACACGAAAGAAAATAAAAACAAGCGCTTGGATTTCCTAGTGTCTTGGAGTCCCCCGGCCCGGTCACCGACGGCGGGCCTTGTGGTTATAATTTTTCTTTCTATGCTTCCCCGTCCTTGAAGATCTCATCCAGCCAGTCGAACACCAGCGCGCTCATCAGGCCCAGGTTCTCCCCCATGCAATGGCTGGCGGCGCCCTCGTCGGCCGGACCGATGATCATTTTATTGCGTGGATTCGGCATGACCCGCATCGCATGCGTCTGCTGCCGGCGCACCTCCGGGTTGGCGATCTCGCCTTCGCCGACAAGGATCAGCGTCGGGCAATCGATCCGCGCTGGATTAAAGACATTCTCCCGGTTCTTCTCCACCATGCCGGTGATATCGTCGACCGGCAGACCCCAGCGCCAGGCAATCAGTTGCAGCATGCGCATCTGAAACGGCGCTTTGCGGTCCGCAATCCACCGCACCAGGCCTTTCAGCCGGGGGATGGGTGAACGCAGAAACACCGAATACATATCCCATATCATGCTGCTGGCGATGCAGGCCTTGATCCTCTTTTCCTGCGTGGCCGCGCGCGGCACCATGTACCCGCCGGCGCTGATCCCGAAAGCGGCCAGGCGGTCGGGGTCCACCTCCGGCCGGCTCAGAAGGTAATCCAGCACAACTTTCATCGGGGTCTCGAAGTCGGGGCGAAAATACACGCCCCCTGAGGGCAGATCGCCCTGCCCGGGCAGATCGAAGGTGGCGAAATTGTAGCCGCGCCGAAGCGCCGCCGGGGCGATGAAGAGGTACAGATCCTCGGTGAAGGTCTCCCCGCCGCCGATCATCAGCAGCGTGCGGCGTCGTTCCGGACCGGGCGCCGCTTTGTGGAAGTACCCCGGCAGGGTACCGCCCTCAAACGGGATCGAAAGCGTCTCCACCGGGATATCCTGCAACAAGCCGGCTGTCCGGAAGCATTCGCGCATCAACCGGATGGCCGGCTTGAACCGGGGATCGGCGGGCAGCTGGGCGCCCAGCGTGGCGCGGTAATACACGAAGGCGCGCAGCAGCGTTTCACGCGCGCTGACCGGGTGCCCCGCTTCCAGCATGGCCAGCCCCCGTTTATGGACCCGCCCGGCGAGCGCCATCCATTCCCGCACCCAGCTTGCCGGATCGCCGTCCTTCATCCGGGAGGCGGCGTAAAATCCTTCGCCGATCGCCGCGCCCCCGTTCGCACAGCTGCCCATCGCCCATTGGAACGCGAAATCCATGTCGTTGGCCTTGAAGCGCAGGTTGTGAAACTGCCGGTGGAATTCAAGTTCCTTTTCCGCCTGAATATAGGCTTTCTGCTTCATTTTTCCTCCTTTATTGAACATATTGTCCATTATTGATCTTGCTGTATATTTAATGATACGATAACCTCACAGGAAAGGTGAAGGAATCCACCCGCAGGTTTTTCCTCCCATTCATGATTGGACAGGTATCCAACGATGGACTCTCCCCATCCGACCCGGCATGATCGCAAACGCCAGCTGACCCGAAGGCAATTAATCGATGCGGTGGTACAGCTGGTCCTGGAAAAGGGGTATGAGGGGGTGACCATCCAGGACATCACCGACCGGGCGGATCTGGGCCGCGGGACTTTTTACCTCCATTTCAAGGATAAGGATGAGGCGGTCTGGTCCGCGATCGAGGATGGGTTGCGCGCGACCGAGGAGGACGCCCACCGCCAGTTCCCCGGCGGGATCCCCTCCCAGCCGGAATATTACGCCTACCGCAATATTTTCCGCCATGCCGAACAAAACAAGGACCTCTATAAGATGATGCTGGGCGGCCAGGGTTCCGGAGTGATGACCGCCCGGGTGCAGAATCATCTGGCGGGGGAGCTTCAGCGCGATCTGGCGCACCTGCCGGTCCATGTGTTTCTGGAATTCCGCGTTCCGGTCGATATCCTGGCGCAGGTGATCACCGGCGCCGTCATTCAGCTGGTGCGCTGGTGGCTGGAGACGCCGAATAAATATTCCCCGGATGATATGGCCGGGCTGCTGTACACCTGCCTCCACCACAAGGCACCCCCGAAACAAACCCAATAGGCTCCGCAACCATAAACCCCGGGACAGTAAAATTTTCGATTCCCCCCGGTCCGGGTATCCGTCCGTTCCTCCAGCTCCCGGCGGATGGGGAATCTACCCTTGACAATCCGACAAAGGAGTCCTATTATTTTGATAATGATAATTATTATCAATTAGTATTATCTTATCAATTGGGGATGCGGGTTTGATGCAGGCATCGCCCGATCCGGGAATCCGCGCGAAAGGAAGAGCCATGGGACCCAACCAGGATCTTGCCAGTGCAATCCGCAGGCGAGGATTAAAACTTACCCGTCCGCGGCAGGTGATATTGGATGTTCTGGAGAGCAGCCGCGGGCACCTCGACGCCGAAACGGTGTGCGCCCGGGCCAAGGAGCGCGACGGCCGGATCGGGATCGCCACGGTCTACCGCACCCTGGCCCTGCTCAAGCAGCTCGGGCTGGCGGAGGAACACGACCTGGGGGAGGATCACGGTCATTTCGAAGCGGCCGATAAGGCCAAGCCGCACTTTCATTTCACCTGCGTAAAGTGCGGAAAGGTCGTGGAGTTCGAATCGCCGCAGGTCGTGCGCTTGGCAAAATCGATGTGCGAAAAAAAGGGGCTGCGGGTGCTCGAGGTCGACCTGCACTTCAGCGGCTATTGCCGGCAATGCCGGCCGTCCGGAATGGAATGCACGGAAGAACCCTGACATAATACGTCGAAACGGATCAATGGTTTCGAATTTCCAATCCTTTCAGGCGCGCGGAAGGGTTGGGGTAATCACAACGTCACACGAATCTTAAATTTTTATTTGCCACCAAGCCACCAAGGCACAAAGAAAATAATTGGTGCTTTTCCTTTGTGTCTTCGTGACTTGGTGGTTAACAATTTTTTCCGATCGTTCAGGAGAATACGATGAAGCATCTGGCTGACTTCACCAATCCAAAAATCGCCAAACTCTACGCCGGAGCCCCCGCTGAAGAAATGCGTAAGTTCCTGGCGTTCTGCGATGCCTATCCATACCATAGCATCCCGCATAATGGTTTCGAATGGCCGTATCTGACTTCTGCGGGCAGCGGGACTCCTCTGCTGATCCTGTCCGGCGCGCTGACCCATCCGGACATCAGCTGGCAGTCGATCGCCCACTTCGGGGAACAGCATCGGATCATCGTCCCGGCCTACCCGGCGGTGCGCACGATGGACGGACTGTGCGACGGGATCGCGGCGATCCTCCGCCAAGAGAAGGTGGAAAGCGCGCACGTGATGGGCGGCTCGTACGGCGGCTTCGTCGGCCAGGTATTCGTTCGGCGTTTCCCCACACTGACGCGTTCGCTCATCCTCTCGCACACGGCCGTGCCCGATTCGACCGGGATCGAGCAATCCCGCCGGACGATGAAGGCGCTCTTCCTCCTGCCGACGGGAGTGCTTCGCTGGCTGCTGAATCGGTCGCTCGGGAAATTGTTGCCGGCCGACTCATCCTCGCCCTCGATCCAGCTCATGCTCGCGCTGTTCCACGAGGTGATGGATTTCCGCCTGACAAAGGCCGACTTCATCAGCATCATGGACCGGACTCTGGATTTTTACGGCCGCGCCTTCACCGCCGAGGATCTGGCCGGTTGGCGCGGGAAAATGCTGCTGGTGCTGGCCGAGGATGATCCGGCGTCACCGGCAATAGTTCGCTCGAAGTTCAAGGATTTGTATCCGAAAGCGGCATGGAAGCTCTTCCGAGGGGGCGGCCATGCCACATCGGTTACCAACCAGTCGGAATATCAGGCGGTGATGGATGACTTTTTGCGGGCGCAGGTCTGATTCTTCCTGCTTCGCGGCGACCATTTGAATGGCTGGCGAGGAAACCATGAAAATTCTTATCTACGGCGCGGGCCCCCTGGGCAGCTTCTTGGCCGCCCGTCTGCACGAAGCAGGGCAGGAGGTTTCCCTGCTGGCGCGCGGGCAACGGCTGACGGATCTGCGCGAGCATGGGATTGTCCTGGTCGATACCGAAACGGGAACGGAAACCGTCGCACGGCCGCGAATCGTCGAGCAACTCGGGCCGGAGGACGCCTACGATCTGGTGCTGGTCGTTATGCGCAAGAACCGGGCGCTGGAGATCCTGCCGGGGCTGGCCGCCAATCAACACACGCCCAATATCCTCTTCCTGATGAACAACGCCGCCGGACCGGATGCGCTAACGCAGGCGCTCGGGGCGGACCGGGTGATGATGGGCTTCCCAATGGCGGCGGGATACCGTCGCGGGCACGTGATCCACTACCTCTTCGGCGGAAAGCCGGGCAAGCCGGTCAAGCTCCCGATCGGCGAGGCGGACGGTCGCATTCAGCCCCGCACCCGTGAGGTCGCCGCCGTCTTCGACGCCATGGAAGGGTTTGCCGCCGATATTCGCACCGACATGGACGGCTGGCTGAAGACGCATGTCGCGCTGTTGATGCCCTCGCTGGCACCGGCGATGCGCGCGGCTGGCCGGGATAACGTGCGCATGGCGCACACGCGCGACGCAATCGTCCTGGCGGTCCGCGCCATCCGCGAAGGATTTGGCGTGGTGCGCAAGCTGGGGTATCCCGTCGTCCCGTCGTCCATCCGGCAGATGGAGTTGATGCCCGAGCCGATCCTTGTGTGGTATCTGCAAAAGCTGCTCCCCCATCCGCGGATGCGGACCGCGATGCTCGAGCACGCGGCCGCCGCACAGGACGAGATCCGCCACCTGGCCGGGGAGTTCGATGTACTGATCGCGCGGCGGGCATACCCACCCCGGTCATCGACAGCCTGAAGAAATACTTCGATCCGGATACTCCTCCGCTCCCGGAAGGCAGCGCGGAAATCCCGCTCGATTGGCGGTTCCTCTATATCCCCGCAGCCATTCTGTTCATCGGGCTGGCAGCGGTTGCCTGTATCTGGTTGTTGGAAAACGACAGATCCTGCGGTTTTTAATCTCCATTCTCCGGCAGAGGGGTGTAAACCGTAGGATTTCCATAGATCGTCCGGAGGAGGATGAAAATTTTATCGAAGGCCGGGCGTGGAAGCCGGTGGGTTTTCACCTACATCCGCGACGACTTTATTCATGGAACGGTTCGGTATGGGTTGGAGGCTTTGTACGGAGAAAATCGGGGTGAGAATCCCATATGGCATTTCGGGCTGGACCCGCAGGAGGCTTCTGCGTTTCTGGGGCGATACGGGCTGAAGGAATTGGAGCAGGCCGGAAGCCGGGAGTACGCAACGCGGTATCTGGAACCGATCGGGCGAAATTTACCCGCTGACGGAAATCGAACGGTCGGTGTACGCGGAGAAGGATTAACCGCCGAACCGGAAAAAGGTGCCCGGCAAGAAAAAAAAGACCTGTCAGGCATTCAGCCTCTGACAGGTCCGGCTGCGTACTCCGGGACTGCGGCAAGTTCAAATCCGCAGATCCCCAGTTATTCACGAAACGATCGGCTGCCGTCCGGATTATCCGAATATCTTCGCCCAGCCGGATTTCGGCGCGTGCTCGTGCTTCTCGGCTTCCTCCGCCTCGGCCTTATTCTTGTGCACCGTGCCGTCCGGGTGGTTCGGCGGGGTATAGAGGGTATACAGCAGCAGCTTTTCCTTCTTGGAGGCATTGATGATGTTGTGATAGGTGCCGGCCGGGACGATCGCCGCCTCTTCGGCCTTGACCAGGTGCTCTTCCTTTCCGTTGAGGATG
>CAZYSF010000562.1:0-2282 GCA_964649635.1 uncultured Anaerolineales bacterium
GGCTGTCTCCCCGGACTGATCCAGGTTGACGACCATCACGCGCGGGGCGGCGATCGACGTACTTTCATCCCCGGCGGAGACTCCGCCGAAGGCGGCGAAGAACACGCCGGTGGTCAGGAGCGGCAGAACCAGCGCGAACACCAGGATGAAGACGGACCGCGCCGACCGAACCAGATCTTTCCAGGCAACATTCAAGATTGTCATCATGGGTCCGCCTCTCAATCGCGCAGCGCTCTTCCCGTCAGGTGCAGGAAGACCGCCTCCAGGTTCGGCTCGCGGATTTCCAGCGAGGTGATGCGCACGCCGCGCGCGGCGGCGCTTTCGAACAGCCGCGGGAGAACCCTGTTGCTGTCGGCGGCGAGAATGGTAATATGCCCATCCTCGGCTGTCACGCCGCGGATGCCTTCGAGCGAGCGCCAGAGATCAAGCACGCGCCCGGATTCGGCGTTCAACGCCAGCTCGATGCGCGTATCCCGGCCGACCATCCGGATCAGTTCCGCGTTCGTCCCGCAGGCGATGATCCTGCCCTTGTCCATCACCGCCACCCGGTCGGAAAGCTCCTCGGCTTCCTCCATGTAGTGGGTGGTGTAGAGCACGGTCATCCCCCGGCCGCGGAGTTCCTTAACGGCGTCCAGAATATGCCGGCGGCTTTGCGGATCGATGCCGACCGTCGGTTCGTCCATGATCACCACCGGCGGTTTGTGGAGCAGCGCCACGCCGATATTCACGCGGCGTTTCATGCCGCCGGAGAAGGTTCCCACCCGCTCCTTCTGCCGGTCCGCCAGCCCGATGACCTCGAGCACTTCGTCTACCCGGCGGCTTAGCGCTTTCCCGCGCAGGTTGTACATCTTTCCCCAGAAGGAAAGGTTCTCGCGCGCCGAGAGGTCCATATAGAGCGCGATGTCCTGCGGCACGACGCCGAGCACCGCCCGGGCCTGGGCCGCCTGGCGCCGGATGGAATTCCCCATCAGGAACCCCTCGCCGGAATCCGGCCGCAACAAGCCCGAGAGCATCGAGATGGTGGTCGTCTTTCCGGCGCCGTTGGGCCCCAGCAGGCTGAAGATTTCGCTTCGCCCGACCGAAAAGGTCACCCCGTCCACCGCCGGAATGGAACCGAAAGCTTTGTGCAGATCCTGTGCTTGAATGGCATGTTCCATCGTCAGTCCTCCTTGCCCTGATCCATGGCGTCGAGCGCGAGCCCCCGCCCTTGGCGAAAAGCATCGCCGAGGACAGGCTCGCGAAAGCTTCGCATCAGAACCCTCGCTTCGTGATCGCGCAAGTTCCAAGAGCAAGGCGAACTTGCGCACTCCGCGAGGGCAGGCCCGCCGAAACTCATCGCTCGGGGGGCGGGCGTAAACAGGCCGATGCCGAGCATGACGACGATCGTCTCCGCCGGCGCGGCTTTCCAGGCGCCGATGACGACCGCGGCAACCGCCATCGCCATCGCGACGCCCCGCAGAGCCAGTGAAATAATATGGGGAACATTGTTTTTTACGGGCACTTTTTCCTCCATAATGGGATACCGAGATTGATCCCAGCATATCTGCCGGCGCCGTTCCCCGCATCGTCCGGACGGATTTTTCCCGATTGTCCGTTCGGACAGTGTCCGAATGGACAGTGGAAGATCTCTTCGCCCGGAGTACAATCAGAGCATGAAGAAAATCCGCGCTTTGTTTGCCCGTTTCACTTCATTTTCGGATCCCCATACCGAATGGCCGTTCATGCTGTTTCTGACCTTCGTGTTCGTGTTTATCTATATCTGGACCGTCATCTCCTCCGTCCGGGTCCGGGAGCCGGTGATCCTGGCGGTCTTTACCATCCTGTTCAACATCCATCTGATATTTCATTGGATCAGCATCTGGTGGCTGAACAAAGGCTGGAGCACCTGGCTGTATCTGGGGATCCAGGCGGCGATCGTCTTCACGCTGGTCTCCATCGCCGGGGAATTGGGCGCGATGATGGGGTTGTACCTCGGGTTGATCGGGGAAGCGGTGGGGCTGTTCTACGGATCCTGGCCGAAAAAAGTACTGGCCGTGGCCGGTCTGCTCGCGCTATCGGCCCTCAACTTCTACCGGGTTCTGCCCGACGGGCAAATCCTGTGGTGGGCGGTCGCGATCCTGCCGATGACGGTTTTTGTGATCATTTACGTCCTGCTGTAGTCGCGCCAGGCCGACGCGCGCGTAAAAGCCCAGGAGCTGCTGGTGGAATTGGAGGCGGCGAACAAACGGCTGACCGAATCCGCCGATAAGATCGAGGACCTGACCCTCGCCAATGAACGGCAG
>CAZYSF010000563.1:0-2336 GCA_964649635.1 uncultured Anaerolineales bacterium
GTGAACCGATCCTTGAGCGTACGGCTTTCGGAAGACCTGCCCTCGGTCCCGGGTGAAAGCAGCTTCAATCCCGGCGGGCTTGTTCCGGAAGTGGCAGCCTCGCCTTCGGCCAACTGGATGCTGTTCCTTGGCCTGCTGATCCTGCTGGCGGTCTTGCTGGTGGCGCCGATGGTGATCCAGTGGGCGACAGCGCTCGTGCAAGGCGGCGGGAAGACGCAGAAGCCCGCCAAAGCGCCGGCGGCCAAGATCAAGTTAAGCGAAACCAAGAAATCATCGGCGGGCGACTCAAAGAAATCCCCGCGGATCAAATTGAAATAGAAACCGGACCGGGGCGGTTCGTCATCCCTGCGCCTGCCCTCGCGCCGCGGGGGTGTTCTTAGCAGAGATCGCCTCGGTCTGCACACCTTGTAGAACAAACCGCCGCGGTCCCCGTTTAGTACCCGCGGGGATGACAAACCGCGGCGGTTTGGATTCCTGTCCAAATCCCCACCCTTAGGGTGCCGAAAGGTACCCCCCACCCTTAGGGTGTCTAAAGGTACTCCCAACCCTTAGGGTGCCGAAAGGTGCCATTAATGATGAAGGGGTTAGGGGTGGGGATGAGGAGGTTAGGACAGTCGCGGGAAATCGGCATGCTATAATCCCGCCGAACCGGAGCCGTTCCTAATGCGCATTGTCCGGAAAATAGCCGCACCTTTTTTTCTCGCCTGGCTGCTGTCCTCCTGCGGCTGGAATACCTCAACGATCGGATCGGTTCCCCCCACCCCGAGCGTCGCCCCGCAAACCGGAACTTACGCCTCGACCAACAAAGAAACACCGCAAACTCCGTCCCCGGAAGCTGAAACGGCGCCCACTGAATCGCTCCCGGTGGATACGGCTGCGCCCACCGGATTGAATCCGGCGGGGCCGTACGCGGTGTTCGAGGGCGAAGGGGGGATCTGGATCGCCAACCCGGACGGCAGTTTCCCCACCCGAATCGCCGAACAGGGAGCCGGAAATGACGGTCTGAACCTGCGGGAATTAATTTCACCGCGCGGCGACCGGATCGCGCTGACGGTACGGGGCGAAACGGGGGTCGACCAGGTGATCGTGGAGATTCCGGGCGGCCGGACGGGCTCCACCACCCGGTTGATCGATATCACCCGCAGAGAATTGCAGGTGAATTCGATGACGGCCAAGGCTTTCGCCTGGTACGCGATCACCGAATTCCCCAGCTTGGCCTGGCAACCCGGAAGCGGCGGGGTTCTCGCCTACACCGCGATGGGTGACGGCGCGACGGTGGACCTGTTCACCTACGATTTTAATTGGGAGAAACGCCGGCACGTCGAGCAGGATTCTTCGCAGGCAATCCGCCCGATTTGGTCGCCGGACGGCAGCCACCTGCTCTTCTTCGGGGTGGAATGGCTCCCCCCGTTCGGCGCAACCTACATCACCTTCGAACCGATGGCGGGGTTTTGGGCGGTGCAGGCATCCGATAACCTCATCCTGGCGCAGCCCGAACTCAAAGGAACATACCAAAATTTCATCGGCTGGCAGGACAACACCCATTACCTGGTGTATGACAGCGGCGAAAAATGCGCCGCCCAAAATCTGCGATCGGTGGACCTGGTCAGCGGTGAAGCGGCGCCGATTGCGGAATTCTGCCTTTCCAACCGGCCGGCCTTTTCACCCGTCCACGGTGCTCTGATGATCTCGGTCGGCACGGATTGCGGGTGCGAGCTGGCGGAGGGCGTATATTTGATGACCCTGCCCTCCATAGCTCCCGTCCGGTTGCTGGAAAAAGCCGCGCTTGAACTTTTCTGGCTTCCGGAAAGCGGGTTATTTTACGCGTATCCGGAGGCGCTTTTCTCGGCTGACGGGAATTTGCGCTACGACCCGCCCGCGAGGGGAGCCTCCTACCGGCCGGCGGTTTCAATGAGCGGCGCCCAGGCCTGGGTGGTGATGGAGAACCATCGCAGCCGGGTTGTAATACGCGGCAGCGGCGGCGAGTGGAAGACCCTGCTGGAAGGCAGCGTCAGCGCGATGTTGTGGGATCCAGTCTCCGGGGAGACGCTTCTGATCCTGCAGGACGGTGGAACCTTGTACTCGGCGACCGCCCCGGAATTCGCGCCGCGCCGAATGGGCGACCTGGCGGGATATTACGACCGGGCGGCGTGGACACCGGCCCCCTGAGGAAAAGACCGGTCAATTTGGATACGATTGTCGGAAAATATTTATCCCATCGTCAACCGGGCTGAAAACAGGCTGAAATGACAGCCGGCCAATTCCTGCTTGAAAAATTTTGGGGTTAATTTAACCCCTTTGAAGGGCTTGCGTTGCTCACAAAATCCGACATTATG
>CAZYSF010000564.1:0-2447 GCA_964649635.1 uncultured Anaerolineales bacterium
AATCGTGCTCGAATCGATCCCTGCCCGGCTTGCCAAACTTGTGTCCAAACGCCTCACGATCCCGACGATCGGGATCGGCGCCGGTGCGGCCTGCGATGGGCAGGTGCTGGTGACCAACGACATGCTCGGCTTGTACGACCGCTTCACCCCGCGCTTCGTAAAACAATACGCAAACCTGCTCGGCGAAATGGACCGCGCCTTCAAGGCGTATCTTTCGGATGTGCAATCCCGCTCCTTCCCGGCCGCCCAACACACGACCGATATGGCGGATGAGGAGTGGGAAAAATTTATCAAGGCGGTCGAGTAGCCTCGAATGGCAAAGTCATTCGAGGCGTATCGAGACCACATATTGGGAAACCGATCAAGTAGCGGCGAAGCTACATATCGAGATCCTGTATTTAATATCCCATTCGAGGTCTCGATACGCCCAACCCGGCTTCGCCGGGCCGGGTTACTCGACCACCGAAGTTCGGAGGGTGAGGAATGAAAGTCACAATCCTCGGCACCGGCGCGGTCGCCTGCCTGCTCGGCGCGCGGCTGGCAGGCTATGCCGACCTGACACTCCTGGGATCCTGGCGGGCGGGGATTTTCGCGATCCGCCGGGACGGCATCCGCTGTGAATCCTCGACCGGCCTGACCTCGGTGCGCGTCAATGCCACAGCCGATCCGGCCGAGTGCAAAGATTCCGACCTTGTGATCGTCGTGGTTAAGGCCTATCAAACTCAAAGCGCGGTTGTGCGCGCGAAGGAAATACTCAAACCCGGCGGGCTGGCACTGACGCTGCAAAACGGCCTCGGTAATGTGGAAATCCTGCGCGATGGTTTCGGCGCCGAACGCGCCGCCGGCGGAATCGCGATCCTTGGCGCGAACATGATCGCCCCGGGCGTGGTCCGCCAGTGCGGCGGGGAAATCCGGATCCAGGTCGAGAAGCACCCCCGGATCGAACCGGCGGTCGAGCTGTTCCAGAACGCCGGATTGGATGTCCGGATCGTGGATAATCTCGAATCGCTGCAGTGGGGAAAGCTGGTCGTTAATTCGGCGCTCAATCCGTTGGGGGCGCTGCTGCACGAAACCAATGAGGTGTTCGCCCATCGCGAGACGGCGCGGGAGGTCTTCCTGGCCGTGATCCGCGAATCGGCCGGGGTGGCTTCCGCCCTGGGCATCCCCCTGCCCTATGAGAATCCCCAGGAGCATGCGTTGGGAGTCGTGCGCGGAACGGCCGGCAACCGCTGTTCGATGCTGCAGGATCTGGAGAATCACCGCCCGACGGAGATCGACGCAATCAACGGCGCGATCGTCCGCGCCGCCGGAAAGGCGGATGTCCCCGCGCCGTGGAATAGCATGCTCGTGAAGCTGATCAAGGCGGCACAGATCTCGTAAGGGCGGACGGCCGTCCGCCCCTACAATCTATATGAAAACTATGAAACTGATACGAACATTGTCCGATCTTCGTACCCACATTTCCACCCTGCCCCGGCCGCTTGGGCTGGTGCCGACGATGGGCTATCTGCATGCGGGCCACCTCGCGCTCGTGCGCCGCGCGCGCGCCGAATGCGCGTCGGTCGGAGTGAGCATCTTCGTCAATCCGGCCCAGTTCGGGCCGCAGGAGGACCTGGCCCGCTACCCGCGCGCCCTCGAGCGCGACCTCCGTATGCTGGGAGATGTCGGCGTGGATGTTGTCTGGGCGCCGGAAGCCGGTGAAGTATATCCGGACGGATATCAGACCTATATTAATGTAGAGAACGTGGCGGTGCCGCTCGAAGGCGCCGTCCGCCCCGGCCATTTCCGCGGCGTGGCGACGGTCGTCGCGAAGCTTTTCAACGCCTTCACGCCGGACCGCGCCTACTTCGGCCAGAAGGATGCGCAGCAGGCGGCCGTCATCCGGCGCATGACGCGCGACCTGAACTTCCCGCTTGAAGTCATCATCTGCCCGACCGTGCGGGAGCGTGACGGCCTGGCGATGTCATCGCGCAACACGTACCTGCAGCCGGAGGAGCGCCGCGCCGCGGTAGTCCTGTATGGAGCACTGTCCGCCGCCCGCAATGCGTACGAGAACGGCGAGCAGAGCGCGGAAGCGCTGCGGGCGACGATGCAGGATTATCTCGCCGCCGAGCCGCGCGCCCGAACCGAATATGTTTCCATCGCCGCCCCGGATACACTGCAGGAACTCGAACGCGTCGACCGCAATGCGCTGCTTTCCATGGCGGTCCGAATCGGGCAGACGAGGCTGATCGATAATTTCATTCTGAGGGACGGGAAATGGGAGTAACCGCCTCACCCCCTCGTTCCCCCTCTCCTGGCATAAGCCAGGAGAGGGGGAAGGGGGGTGAGAAAGGAAAGGATCTTAACCAAATGAAACGCACTTTACTCCGTTCAAAAATCCACCGCGCGACGGTGACCGGGGCCGATGCCGATTACGAAGGCAGCATCACGATCGACTCGGCGCT
>CAZYSF010000565.1:0-4061 GCA_964649635.1 uncultured Anaerolineales bacterium
TCCGCGGAAGTCGCCGCGCAGGATTTTCCGGGCGCGCCGATTCACATCGTAGATACACGCAGCATCGCGGGGATGCTGGGCGCCGCGGTCCTTCTGGCCGACCGCTGGGTAAAAGCGGGGAAGCCGATCGGGGAAATCCTCACCCGGCTAGAGGAATTGAAATCCCTGCAGCGGACGTATTTTGTCGTCGATACGTTGGAATACCTGCACAAGGGCGGACGAATCGGCGGCGCCAAGCGCTTGGTGGGGGAGATGCTTCAGGTGAAACCGATTCTGCGGATATCCGACGGCCATGTCGAACCGTACGAACAGCAGCGCACCCGCAAGCGCGCGTTGAGCCGCCTGCTGGAGCTGCTGGCGGCCGAGTGCCCGAAGGGCGAGGGGTCCTTCCTGTGTGTGATGCAAGCCGATGCGGTGGACATCGCCACAGAGCTGGCCGACGGATTGAAATCGCAGATGGGGGTGAAGGAGATACCAATCTACGAACTGCCTCCGGCGATTGTCACGCACGGCGGTCCGGGGACTCTGGCGGCCGGATTCTTTTCGAAGCTTGTATCGTAGGGTGGGTTGACGCACGTAAAAATAATCTTCTTTGACGCTTTTCTTCTGTGCGTCAACCCACCCTACGCCATTAGGGAGAGTATTGGGAGATCGGATCCATTGTATTTTTCTGCCGGCTTCCCTGGACGAATATCCATAAGAATAAACCGCCGTGAATGATACCGGCGAGCAGGGCCAGCCATAAAACGTTGGTGAACCCTCCCGCGAGAATCCACACTATATCCGCGAGATGGAACAGCATCGGGACGAGGAACAGCGGCCAATCGGCGGAGAAGACGAACCGCCCGGCCATTTTCCCGCGCCACAGGAACAGCAGAAGCAGGATTGGGACGGCAAGGTGAAAGGCGAACATTATCCACTCGAAATCCGTGCCTTTCGAGCCAAGGGGAGCCAGCCAGAGCAGGAATTGCGAAAGCGGAGTCACCATAGTGATCAGGGCCAGCAGCATGGCGGCCGGGGGGTACACCCAGCCCACCCATGATTTATAACCGGACCGTTTATACAACCCGCGTCCGATCAGAAGGTAAATCGACCCGTAGAGCATGATCAGCATCCAGCCGGGAAACTTATAGACCGGGATGTTGTACATCTGGGTCGCGCCCTTTTCCAGCAACCAGGTCCATCGGCCGCTGGTAATCGCCTGCACGGTGTTCACCTGTTGGACCGCATACGGATCCAGCGACAAGTCCTGGAGCATGCCGAACAGGCCGATCACCAGCGGCTTGGCCCAATCGGGCATCTTCATTTTTTCAAGCAGCCACAGCCCGAGGATCAGGACGTCCATCTCCAGAAGCGGCACCGATAGCGGCACGTCTCCGAACATCAAGAGGGATCGTCCGTAGACGTACCATCCATTGACGACGGCGAAGTTCTCAAACAAACCCGCATACAGCATGACGAACGCCAGACACTCAAGGATCACCGAGGCGGGGTGGCGGGTCCGGCGGACGGCGAAGATGACGACGATCACGGACAGCGCCATGGTCAGCAGGTCGGCTAGGAGCCAGGGCAGCGGAATGGGAGTGCCGAACACGTATTCCATGGATTTTCCTTATTCGGCGCGGATGCGTGGAACTCCACGGCATGCGGGTGCAGGGGGATGCCTTGGACGGGATGAGGTTTCCTGCGGTGGATCCGGGTTCAGGCGGATTTTGAGGCCGGCAGCAGGCGGCGGTTCTTGCGGAACCATTCCACTGTGTCGGCGATCGTTTCTATTAGGCGGCGCGGATGGTATCCGAGTTCAGCCGTTGCCTTGGCGTGGCTGATATCGGAGTTGCTGCGCAGCGTTTCAAGGGAATAGGTTGTGAACCGCGGTTTTATCCTGCGATGCAGGTAGAGCAGGGGGGTGAACCGGGCGGCAAAGCGGGCGAGCGAAAACGGGATGTAAATCCGGGCGAACCTGCGCCCGGTCAGATCCCACAGAATATCGATGATCCGGCGGACGCTGAGTTTTTCGCCGGAAAGGATGTACGTTTCCCCGCAGCGGCCTTTCTCCGCCGCCTTCATAATGCCGTCCGCCACGTCGCGCACGTCGACAAAATCATAAGCGCCGTCGACATAAAACTGGGTCTTGAGATTTACACAATCCAGGATCAGCTGGCCGAGTTCCGAGCGGCGGAAGTCGTTCGGGCCGATCACACCGGTGGGGCAGAGGATCACAGAATCCAGGCCGTCGCGCGCGGCCGCGAGGACCGCCAGCGAGGCTTCCGCTTTGGACCGGTCGTACTCCCCGGCGGTGTTTACCGGGTCGAAGGGGAGCTGTTCGTCGATCTGAATTCCCTGCGGGGCGCGATGAATGGCGTGGATCGAACTGGTATAGATCAGGCGCTCCACGCCCGCCTGGCGGGCTTCGGCGATGATGTTCTTCGTGCCCTCGACGTTGACGCGGTGGACGATGCGGCTCCGGCCCGGCAGGATCGAGATGAGCCCTGCCAGGTGGAACACCCGCTTCACGCCCTGCATGGCTTTGCGCAGCGAGAGCGGATCCAGCACGTCGCCGGTCACCATCTCCAGCAGCAGATCCTGGAGCGGGAGGGTATCCTCGCCCGGAAAGATAAGCACGCGGACCGATTCACCGGCCGCCAGCAGCTTGCGGACAAGGACGTTACCGATGTGCCCGGTTGCGCCGGTTACCAGATTCATGATGACCTCCGTGTCATCCCCTCGAGCACCATCCGGATGCTTTCCCGGCCGGCGGCTCCCCAATCCGTCGCCCCGGGCGCCACCACTCCCTGCAGCAGCAATCCGATCGCCAGCGACATGACGGCCAGGGCGGCCGTTTCTTTTCTTGCCGGATCGATCGCCCCCTGCGGATCCATCTCCTCGACGACCATCCGGAAGTATTCCCGGTAGCGTTGATAGGGGGCGATGGCTGTGTTCCACAATTCCTTGTCGCGCGCCGAGTGAACCCAAAATTCGAGGAATATCGGCAGCCTGCCTTCGGCCGCGCGGATGACCGCCGGCAGGATTTCCGCCATGCGCACCAGTGATTGTTCGTTCCCCGTCCGGCCGCTGCGCAGCGCCTCCAGGCCGAGGTCGATCCCCTTCAGCCAGTCCGAAAGCAGTTCCAGGAAGACCGATTGCTTGGAGGGAAAGTGGTGATAGAACGCGCCTTTGCTGATCCCGGCCCGGGTACAGATCTCGGCTACGGATGCCGATTCGTACCCGGTCTGAGAAAAGAGGTCTTGGGCGGCTTGAATGATCTTGGCTCTGGTCTCTGCGCTTCGAGTTTGCATTTAAAAGATACCGACTGGTCGGTATGAAGAATTATAGCTTCTATTCAGCCAAGTCAATGACCAATTCCCTTGCAAAATATTGACTATATAATGCCTCTCAGGTACCATCTTTCTGCCCGGCCGGGTCCGGCGCGGCGGAAACCTCCAAAACCCGCCAGGTCCGAAAGGAAGCAACGGTAAGGCGGATCTTCCGGGTGCCGCCGGGAAGCCTGGTCGGGCACTTCCAAATATGCATAAACTCACCAAGTTTGCTCTTCCCGTTTTATTGGTTATCCTCGTTCTGGCCGCATACCTGGTCACCCTTAAGCCCGTCTTCCTGCATCACAACGGGGAATGGAGACGGGTGCTCACGCATGCCTCGTCCGTGGCGGTTGTGCTGCGCGAGGCCGGAATGATTTGGGAAGGCGGCGCTCAACCCGTCCCGGGATTAACCTCCCCGGTCCGCTGGGGGATGACGATCGAGGTGCCGTCCGGGCAGGCGATCCCGGTTGTGGCCCGCGGCGAAACCCGTTATGTGTCTTTTCCGGATGGGGAGGGCGCCACGCTGCGCGCGCTTCTGGAGATGGCGGGATTTGCGCTTGAGGAATCGGAGTGGGTGTTTGCGGATGACGTGGCGCTTTCACCCGATGCAGTTCTGACCGTCCCGCCCCGCCGGATAGAAATCCGATCGGCGGTCGAATTCCTGCTTCTGGAAAATGGCGAGACGAAACGCTACAGCGCTCCCGGACCGACCGTCGGGGAAGCGCTCTGGCAGGCGGGCGTGAC
>CAZYSF010000566.1:0-6239 GCA_964649635.1 uncultured Anaerolineales bacterium
GGGCAGCAAAGGGTTGCGCAGCCAGCCGGGATCCTGCGAGGTATCGCCTGCCAGGACCGGCGCATTGGATTCCGCGGCGCGTCCCGCCAGCCCCTGGCCTTTGGTGAGCTTGTACCCGTCGGCCAGCAAAATCCTGCCGGCCTCCCCGCTGCCTCCGGCCAGGATCAGGTTTTCACCGGTTGGATCGAAGAAAAATATTTGCGCGTGGTAGTAATTGAAGGCATTTCTGACCTGCTCGACGACCTCCGCCACCAGCTGCTTTTCATCCAGAATGCCGGAGAGGCGGCTGACTTTGGCGAATGTGGCCAGGGCCTTCGTGCGGTCCGCCACGCTGTGTTCCAGCGCGCCGGTCCGGTCACGCAGCTGCCTCACCATTCTGTTGAAGGTTCCGGCCAGAATGCCGATCTCATCATCGGAAACAACCTGGGCGGGCGAGGTCAGGTCGCCGTCGCCGATCGCTCCGGCGGACTCGGTTAACGCCAGGATCGGCCCGACAATCCTGCGCGCGAATAGAAAGCCCAACGCTCCGGCGATGCCCGCCATGACCACGGCCAGGATCAGCGTGACGGCCACCGGGTTGACGGCCGGGGCGGATACCCCGGTGAGTGCCGGCTGCGGCAAAGCGGTATAGTCCAGCCAGGCCAGGAGGATCGCGATTACCAACAGGGGGCCCACCGCCAGACCAATGAAGACCAGGATTAGTCGACCGCGAATACTATGGCCCATCGTAGTTACCTTTCTGCGCAGCCCAAATTCTGAAAGGAGGAACCGCCTTCAGGCGCGGATGCTTTGGCGGATTCCTCGTGGGATCGCGCCCGCCTGGCCCGGTATGTGTCGGTGGGGTAATAATACAACTTGTCTTTATAATTTCCAATCTCTTCGTTTCAGGCTGCTTCCAGCGTTTGGCCGGTTTCTTCTTCCGGTTCGGAATTCGGTTCCCCTTTTCGTCTAACTTTCCCCCGAGTCTGGCAGGCATAGCATCCACTTCCACACCACTCAATGGTTTGCCGGCATCTCGATAGCCCCGATCCGCATGGTTTCTTTTTCATGAACTCTCCAATTATTTCAATGGGTTCCGGATCAGCCCGGCTGTATGCATATAGTCCAGCATCCGCGCCCCGGCAACGGTTTGACCCGCGCGGCAGCCGAACTGTGTGTTGGAAAGCGGGCACCCCGGGAGAATGCAATCGGAATGACTTTCTATCGCGCGGACAATGGATGTGCGGTGTTGTGCCTCCGCCCGCCTGGATTAAAACAAAGCATGCGCATGCCTTCCGGGAATCTCAGGTTGACATGAAACCGCGAAATTGATAACATAAATTTGTCGATTTCAACAAAAATCAACAAATATCGATAATACAAGCCAATGACTACCTACGAGCGGCGCCAATCATTGCAGGATATTCTTCGCAAACAGCCGGGGTTGAGCGTCCCGGAATTGGCGGCGGCCCTGGACGTCTCGGAAGGCACCGTTCGGAACGATTTTAATGCGCTCGAGCAGCAGGGAATGCTGAGGCGGGTCCACGGGGGAGCCGTCCTGAACCAGGATCAATTCCAAAACAACTCGTTCATCCGGCGGTTTCATCAAAATGCGCCCGCCAAACTTGCCATAGCGCGCGAGGCGGCTGCTTTGGTCGACGATGACTCTTCGATCCTGCTGGATGCGAGCACGACCGCCTATTACTTTGCCAAGGCACTCTCGCGGCATCAACGCCTGCGGGTGATGACCAACGGCTTCGAGGTGGCCCGTGAACTGGCCAAAAATACAACCAACACGGTCGTCCTGCTCGGGGGGATCGTCAACAACGAATCGTCCTCCGTCACGGGATTGTTAAGCGAACACATCATTGAAGAATTGCACATCCAGAAGGCGTTTCTTTCCTGCAGCGGGTTCAGCCTGGAACGCGGCATGACCGAGGTCCATCTGGCCGAGGCGCAGCTGAAGCGAAAAGTGATCGATTCCTCCCAGGAGTTGTTCGCCCTGGTGGATTCCTCCAAGTTCGGGAAGGAGGATCTGACCTCGTTTGCGCGCCCCGGGAAGATCCGCCGGCTCTTCACGGATCAGCAGCTGTCTCCGGAGTGGCCGGAACGGTTGAAACAGGCGGGAGTCGAGTTTGCGATATGCAAAGAAAAGCCGTGAACGCCGTGGAATTTTTCATCCTGATCGATCATGATGCGTATGCATAACTACATTGCCATAGATATCGGCGCCGGGAGCGGCCGGACCATCGTCGGTTCGCTGGGCAATCAACTGACCCTCACTGAAACCCACCGCTTTGTCAACGGGCCGGTTCGTCTGCCCGGCGGCCTGCATTGGGATGTCTTGCGCCTGTGGTCCGAGATCAAGACGGGGATTGGTCACTCCTGCGCGAAATTCAACCGGCAGCTCGACAGCCTGGGTCTCGATACCTGGGGGGTGGATTTCGCCCTGCTTGACCGGCGCGGCGCGCTCCTGTCCAACCCTTTTCATTACCGCGATGAACGCACCGACGGCATGCTGGAGGAGGCGTTCCGGCGGATGCCGGCCGCGGAGATCTTTGCCCACACCGGCAACCAGTTCATGCAGATCAACACGCTGTATCAATTGCTGGCGATGTCGCTGCAGAAATCCCCCTTGCTGGATGCGGCGGAGAAATTTGTCACCATTCCGGATCTGTTTAATTACTGGTTGAGCGGCGAGATTACCAACGAATTCACAACCGCCACCACGACGCAATGCTTTGATCCGCGCCGGCGGCATTGGGCGTTGCCCGTCCTGCGCGCCATGGAAATCCCCGCGCGCCTGTTCGGTCCGGTCACGGAGTCCGGAACCCTCATCGGGACCCTGCTCCCGCAGGTCGCCGGGGAAACCGGCGCGGGCGGAATCCCGGTCGTGGTTCCGGCCTGCCACGATACGGGTTCGGCGGTGGCGGCGGTTCCGGTCCTTGCGGGAAACCGGGATTTTGCGTGGATCAGTTCGGGGACCTGGTCGATCATCGGCGCGGAAGTTTCGGCACCGCATGTCGATGCAAGACTGCGGGAATGCAACTTTACAAATGAGGGCGGCGTGTTCGGCACGTGGCAGCTTTCCAAGAACGTCACGGGCTTGTGGCTGGTGCAGGAATGCCGGCGGGAATGGGCGCGCCAGAGCGCGGCACTGACGTACGACGAGATGACCCGGCTCGCGGCGGAGGCGGGGCCGTTCGTAGCCGTCCTGGATCCCGACTTCGAGGGTTTTTTACATCCATGCGATATGCCCTCCCGGATCCGGCAATTCTGCGCGGAGACAAATCAGATCGTGCCGCAGACCAAAGGCCAGATTTTACGGATCATCCTGGAAGGGATTGCGCTGAAATACCGCCAGGTTTTGGAGAGTTTGGAGGGATTAACCGGGAAGCGCCTTGACCCCATCCACATCATCGGCGGCGGGACAAAGAACCGCCTGCTGAACCAAATGGCCGCCGACGCCACCCGCCGGACCGTGGTCGCCGGTCCGGTGGAAGCGACGGCGATCGGCAATATCCTGATGCAGGCGATCGCGCTGAAACATCTTGGATCGCTGGCGGAAGCCCGCGGTCTCGTGCGCACATCCTTTGCGCCGGAAGTGTACGAGCCGCAGGATGCGGCCGGCTGGGATGAAGCGTATTCCCATTTACGAAAGGTGATGCCGTAATGCTGCCAGAGCCGTACCCGACGCTGGATGACCTGCTCCTCATGATGGGCGAGGCGGGAAAACGTCTCTCGGAACTGGAAGCGTGCGAAGGGGCGGCCGGGAATATTTCCGTTTGTCTGCGCTGGCCGGTGGAACCGCGCACGCGTTTCCCGTTGAGCGAGGAAATCGAACTGCCGCAGCCCGTCCCCGAACTGGCGGGCGCGAGCTTACTCGTGAGCGGATCCGGCCGCCGGCTGCGGGAGATCATCGATGAACCGGCCGCCAGCGTGGGTTGTATCCGCGTGAATGAGGGCGGTCGTACCGGCAGCTTGTTCACCTCCGGTCAGCGCCGCTTTCAACGGGTTACCAGCGAATTTAATTCGCACCTGGCCGTGCATGCCGATCAGATCGCCTCGAGCGGCACGAACTTTCACGCCATCGTTCACGCCCAGCCGCCCCGGCTTACCTACCTGAGCCATGTCCCGCGGTACCGGGATGAATCCCATCTCAACATGCGTCTCCTGCGCTGGCAGCCGGAGACCATCATCAATCTCCCGGAAGGGATCGGGTTCGTGCCTTTTCGCATTCCCGGTTCCCCGGAATTGATGGAAGGCACGCTGGAATCGCTGCGCAAGCACCGCATCGTGGTTTGGGCAAAGCACGGCGTGATGGCCCGCTCGGATGTGTCGGTCAAGCGGGCCGTGGACCGGATCGATTACGCCGAGACGGCGGCGAAATATGAATACCTCAATCTGTGCGCGGGGGAGGCCGGCGAGGGCCTGACGGCGGACGAGATCCGCGCAATCTGCAAGACGCTCAGCTTGCAGCAGAAAATTTTTTAGCAGGTTTCTGAAAAACGATCGGCAGGGGGAGGCAGGATGGGATGGTAAACGGAACGCAAAGAATCCGGAAACATTGAGTTTTATTTTCGGCAGATGATTCATTGAATAGTAGGGGCGACCCAATGGGTCGCCCCTACAAATGCGTATCGGTGTGATTTGAATTCGCTCATCCGCTAAGACGCGAAAAGCCTTCCGGGATTTTGCAGCAATTCTCCCACACCGGCGATGATCTGATCGCGGGTGCGGCTGATGATGCAAACCCCCTCGTCCGCGGTGTACCACATCAATCCGCTGCCGGAATCGCCCTGCAGGAACCAGGCGCGGTAGCTGAGGATGCCGCCCGTCCCGGATTCGGCGTTGCCCTGTGTCAGGAGGTGCAGGCGGATCGGGGAGAAATCACGCGCCAGACGGACCAGGTCCTTCCCGGGCAGGAAGCTTCCGCCGCGTGCCAAGAGCCAGCCCTTTCGCGCCAGGGTTTCGCACGCGGATTGCAATTGCGATTCGCCGGGCAGCGGCAGATGCAGGCAATCGCGGTAATACGCGCCCAGCAACTCCAATCCCTGGAACGGCCTGTCCAGCATTTCCCGCAACATGAGTATGGATACCGCCTTCGCCTCACCCGTGTGCGCGCGCAGGATATCGATTGTCGCCCAGAACACCGCCCCTTCTTCCGGCGTGAAGACGGCCTCGAAGGCCGGGTCCGAGGGCGGCGTTTCCCGCAGCTGGCTTGCCACCACCGCGGCCAGTTCGCGCACCGGCGCCGGATCCTGCAGCCATAGCGTTTCTCCGTTGTGCGCGAGCGACACCCGCGCATCGCCGTGGCGGGCATGGTACACGACCGCATCCGTGAGGCCGCGCTCGCCGATCACCGTCAGGCCGACGGCCATGGCGGGTCGGAACAAGGCTTCCAGCGCCGGTTGCACGGATGGGTGCGGTTTCCCGGACGGATCCGCCAGGTCCGGATTGGTCAGCCGGGCGGATCCGCTCGCGTCCGCGGCCGGCAGCGGCGAGAGTGCTCCCCGCGTGGGGCCGGCCAGCGTGCCGAGTGTCTGGAATTGGTCGGGGGTGAGTTCGGTGCGGAATGCCATCGCGATGCTCCCGTATCAGGATCCTGGTGTGCCGGTGATGTATTCGACGCCTTTGGCCGGCAGGCCTTCGACGAGTTTTCCCACTCCGTACTTGGCGCCTTCCTCGGCGGCTTTGTTGACCATTTCTTCGCCGATAACCCGGAGCAAGCCGGCGCCTTCGGTGTTTAAACCGGGGAGGGGCGGAGTCAATTTATCCACCAGCATGTTTTCCATGGCTTTACTGCCGCCCTCGAAATAAATGGAGGAGAGTCCGCCGGCCAGCTGCTTCAGTTTTTCGTAAAGCTGCTTGGCCGCCACGCCGTTCGGGCCGGCCGCCCGCGCCACCACGCTGAAGGCGATATCCGCGAGAACCTCCACGCCTTTGACGAGGTAATAATTGCCGGTGGCGCGCGCCAGTTCCTTCCTGGCCTGCACCTGCTGCCGTTCCAGTTCCATCACCCGGTCGAAGGCTTCATTCTGTTTGCGCCGCAGTTCCCTTTCCTTGGCCCACTCAGCCTCGCGGGCGATCTCGCGCGCGGCTTTCTCCCGCGCATAATCCTCCGAGAGTATCGACGGCCCGGCGCTGTATTCCCCCTTCGGCGCGTGCCACTGGCCGTCGCGGTAGACGTGCCCGCTGTCCATCAGCGATTGCTCCTGCTGCACCTGTTCAAGCGGTGCCGGCTGCCCGGTGGCGGGCGG
>CAZYSF010000567.1:0-1622 GCA_964649635.1 uncultured Anaerolineales bacterium
AGCAGGCCGAGCACGGCAAGGATCGACAGGGTCGGGTCCAGGCCCCCGCCGGTCTTGCTTTCGGCTCGGATATGGGTGGAGGAATTCATATCCAAAACGTTCCAGGTGAGCGTCTGGCCGCTGGCTTCATCGGCGTTGCTGTCCACCACTTCGCCCGGCATTTTTAAAATCCAGAGCACTTCTATGTCGAACCCCATTCCCTCTTCCAATTCGCCGAAGGCCGAGGCCCCCGCTATTTGCGGGTTCAGGTCGTAATAGAAGCGGCCGCCCTTGATTTCCAGCCGGGTGAAGGACGCTTCGCTGAAATCGCCGAGGATCAGGCTTTCATAGCCGTCCAGATCCTCGAACGACGTTAAGGCGGTGCAGACGAGGGCGCCGTCGCGGGTCGCCTCGGTCATTTCCCATTCGTCGTACGAGCTTTCATAGAAAGTATCGCAGGTATAGTCGGCATCGCTTCCGCCGAAGGATTTCATCAGAGCCATGAATGCCTGGGACAGTTCGATTTCGAAGGAAAGTTTGCCGGAACCGTCGGCATTAAAATCGGAAACGATCCGCACTCCTATGGATGGATCTTCCACCGCGGCGGGCGCCGGCGCAGGACCGAAGGCGCATAGGGCGAGCGCGACCGGGAACAACAAGGCGAGGGAACGTTTTCCTTTCATGCCACCTCCTTTTTTCGGATCGGATGTTTTTTCGAACGCTGGCACTCCCGGCTAATTACCCCCGCAGGGCGGCGGTCTTTTTCTTGCGCAGGAAAAAGAAGGCTGCGCCGCCGGCGAATAGGATCACCAGGCAGCAGCACAGCAGAAGGACGGCGCCGGCGATAATCGGGGTCGGATCCAGGCCGCCGCCCAGGCTGCTCTCGGCGCGGAAATGGTTTCCTGCGGCGACCTTCGTCAAATCCCAGGTCAGAGTCAAATCTTGGACTTCGTCGGCGTTCGTCGACACGACCTCGCCGGGGACCTTCAAGACCCAATAGGCGGCCAGGGTGATCAGGGACATAGGTCCAAGAGGTGTCTCACTTTCCGAATTGGATACCAGGTCGTAATAGAAATGGCCACCGGTGATTTCCAGCGTCTCGAAAGTCGCCTCCGAGATGAATTCCCCGGTCAACGATTTCAGTTCATTCAGATCGGCGAATGTCTGCTGGGACAGGCACACCATGCCGCCCCCGGGCTGATCCTCCTGTTTCCATTCGATCGTCTCGTTGGCCCCCATAACGAAGCTGGAGCACAGCGTATCCTCGGAGAAATACTGCGGGTAGATGGTTTTGAGAAAATCCAGCGCGGCTTTTGAGAAGCTGACTTCGGCATCCAGAGTCCCGGAGCCGTCGGTGTTTACGGTGGTGGTGATCATCATGGTTAGATCGGCGTCGCCGGCGGGTACGGAAGAGCACGGGACGAAGGCGAACAGCAGAAGCGGAAGCATTCCCAATGCAATCCATTGCTTTTTCATTTTCTCCACCTCAGGATGCTGTTTTTACGGGCTGCCAGGCCGGATAAAGATCCTGCGCGGGATTGTCGGTCAGGTTGATGTCTCCCGCGCCGGATATCATCACGATGTGCACTTCCCCATTCCCCCCGCGCTTGCTGGTATAGGCGATCCACTGCCCCTCGGCGCAC
>CAZYSF010000568.1:0-1626 GCA_964649635.1 uncultured Anaerolineales bacterium
TGCGGCAGGTTGCCTGCATGAATGGTGCCGTGATGCCGTTGCAGGATGGCGTGCGAGATGCTCAACCCCAGCCCGGTCCCTTCCGGCCGGGTGGTGAAGAACGGATCGAATATCCGCGCCAGATAGTCGGATGGAATGGGCGGGCCGTCGTTGACGAATGTTACCTCCGCCTGGTCCCCCAACGCGCGCACCCGGATTTCCAGGCGGCCTTTGCCCTTCATCGCGTGAAGCGCGTTCAGGATGATATTCAAAAAAACCTGGATCAGCTGCCCGGCCGCGGCCAGCACCGGCGGAAGATCCCCCGGGAAGGCGGTGACGATTTCCACATGCTGGTTGCGCAGCGAATTCTTGCTCAGGGCGAGCGCCTGCTCCAGCAGCCCGGTGATGGAAACCGGCTGGAGGATATCCGGCGCCGGGCGGGCGAACCCCAGCACCCGGCGGGTGGTTTCATCCAGCCGTTCCACTTCGCGCTCGAGGATGCGGAAGGACTGCTCCCGTTCTTCCTCGCTGAGCGGGTAGGAACGGATCAGCTCCAGATGGGAACGGAGCGCCTGCAACGGATTGTTGACCTCGTGCGCCAGCGAGGCCGCCACGCGGCCGATCGCCGCCAGGCGTTCCGTCCGTTCGGCATCGTCGAGGATTTGCTGATAATGGGTGATCATCTCCCCGATGACCAGGAGTTCTTTGTCCGGCAGCCCGCGGCCGCGAAGCGGGAAGGCGTGCAGGCGGAATACTTCCACCCCGCGCGGCAGCGCAACGCTGATTTTTTCCCGGCTGACCCCCTCGCCCGTCCGCAGGCTTTCGGAGATCAGCCCGCGGAATTCCTCCGGCGTGCCCGGGAACTCCAGAAGGTTCACGCCGATCACTTGGCGCACCGAGATCCCCTGCCGCCGCAATTCACGCACCGCCTTGGGATTGACCTCCAGGATCGTCCCGCGCGAATCCAATAAGCCGATCAGAAAAGGGGCCGCGAGAAGAATGCTGCGGTAGCGGCTTTCGGACACGCGCAGCCGGTTGACCAGGATGGCGTTTTCGAGAACCGTTTCCATCGCCCGCGCCATCGAAAACATCATGCTGTACCCCGGGGCCGAAAGCATCTCCCCCCGTTCATGCGAGAGGAGCAGCACCCCGACCGGATCCTTCGCCGGAAGCGGTATCGCCAGGCAGCCTCCGCAATGCTTCCCGT
This sequence comes from uncultured Anaerolineales bacterium, assembly GCA_964649635.1. GTDB lineage: Bacteria > Chloroflexota > Anaerolineae > Anaerolineales > RBG-16-64-43 > JAFGKK01. The sequence goes on from CAZYSF010000568.1 coordinate 1,187, forward strand.
CCAGCCGGGCTTCCTCCGGGAGGCAGGAGGTATCCGAGACGTATACCGCGCGCTGTTTTTCGAAGGCGACCCGCAGCATCGGATAACGATCCCACGGCAGCCGTTCCGGGACCTGGCGCGCATACGGTCCGAAACATTGATAGCGGATGCACTCGGAGCGGGGCGGATCGTACAGAGCCAGGCCGGCGAACTGAACCGCAGACGAGAGACCGGCGCAGGCTTTCAACATCGTGGAGATGGTCTTGGGGCGGGCGTGAAGATCGTGCTGGAGTTGATACGGGGTGACGCGCTCCATCTCTCCGCCGGACGGGGGGGATTGGTCCGGCGCGCCGGTTGCCCGTTTCCGCCGGGCAGCCGGCTTCTTTTTCATGAATGCTTGCGGGGTGCGGGTTTCGACGCGGAAGGGCACCATCGCCAGTACGCCGAAAAGCTGAAAGCCA
>CAZYSF010000569.1:0-11572 GCA_964649635.1 uncultured Anaerolineales bacterium
CCGCAGCTTGCGCCTCCAGATATTCTTCCAAGCCAGATCCCACAACATCGTGTCCTCCTGCAGCCGGGGCAACCGGCGGTCCCTTCATTCCATCTGCATCGCGGAGAGCGGATCCACCCGCATCGCCTGCCAGGCGGGAAGGATCGAAGCCAGCAACCCGATCAGCATGCACAACCCGAGGGTGGACAGCCACAACCGGATCGTCTCCGACGGATGGAGGAACAATCCGTAATTCATATATTGATTGAAGAGAATGGAGAGCGGCAGCGCGGCCAGCCCTCCGCCCAGCGTCAGGAGCAGCGATTCGCCGAGCACCATGCCGAGGATCCGGCGTTTGCGCGAACCCATCGCGCGCAGCGTGCCGATATCCCTGCGCTGTTCCATGACGGCGATCAGCACGACGATCATCACCACCATCACCGTCGAGAGAATTGCCGAGTTGGTGATCAGATGGAAGAACGTCCGCTGCATCGACATCATCTCCCGCGCGTTGTCGGCGACATCCTTCTGGTTGGAGGGTTGGAGCAGGGGATACGCCGCGCGAACGGCGGATTGAATTCCTTCAACCGCCTCCACGCGGAACGGCGTGAGGATCACGGCCGAAACAGTCCCGGGGCGGTTGAACAGCTCCTGGGCGGTGGGGAGCGGCATGATCACCGTTCCATCATAGAGCGAGGACGCCCCCGCCAGGACGCCGATCACGGTGAATTCCTGCTCCAGGATACGGATCGTATCCCCGGGCCGGGCGGGAAGGCTGCTCCCCTCCGGCCGGTAATGATTGGCGGCATTCGAACCGAGGATCACCCCGCGCGCATCCGCCACCAGGGCATCCTCCCCGGCCGCCACGGCCAGGTTTCCGATGAAGGCCGTCTCATGCCCGGGTTCCACCCCGACGATGAAAAAGGAAGGCGGCATATTCGGGCGGATATCCGCCACCATCGGGATAAAAAGCACCGCCGAACTTTCCGCCCGGTTGACGCCTTCGATCGCGAGGATGTCATCGGCGGTCTCCGCCGCGATGGAACTGCTCATCGAGGGAAAATCCGCTCCGGCGCCGTCCGCCTGCATCGTCCGCTGGACGAACACCTTGCCGGCAAAGGTCGCAACCTGCTGCTGGATATCCGCATCATAAAAAGACAGGATCGCGGTCATCATCAGATACAGCTGGATGGCGGTGGCCACTCCCAGGATGGTCAACAGCGTGCGCAGTTTTCGCCGCCACAAGGTCTTCAGGGCAATATCCAACAGCATGGGTCAATCCTTTCGTAATCCGCCGCGCGCCGTTGCGGGTGCGCCGCGTTCAAGCCGCTCCTCGCACAGGTCCACCCAGCGCAGGTCAGCCTGCAGGTGCAGGATCGCACCTTCCACCATCAGATCGATGTTGGGATCTCCGGCGCGGCCGGCGAGCGCGGTGAGGTCGCGGAGTTGGGTTAGGTATGCCTCGCGCTGACGGTCGATGATCCGGACCGGATCGGTCTCACCCGCCAGCCTCCCCACGATCAGTTTGATAAAGAACTCGTCGCGCATCTGGCGCGGCTTTTCCACCGGCTTCTCGAACCAGGCGGCCAGCTCGCGCCGGCCGGCCGGCGTGATCCGGTACGTCTTTTTCCCGCGGCCGTCCCGGTCCTTCGCCGTATCCTGGACAAGCTCATCGCGCTCGAGGCGCGCGAGGGTGGTGTAAATCTGGCCGAAATTGATCTCCCAATGGCCGCCCAACGCCTGCTCGAGTTCGTTCTTCAGGTCGTATCCGTGTTTCGGATCGCTCGCAAGAAGTCCCAACAGGGCGAATTTCAGCATTCGGATTCCTCTTGGTATCTTTGGACTGGTTCCCGAATTGAAGACAACGCCGACCGATCCCCCCGCCCGTTCATTCCATACCACGAAAGCCGGTCAGACTCCGATCCGTCATGACCGGATGCCTTTTCCAAATCACTGCCGACCGAATTCCGGTTCCCGAGCATGGTATGCGGGTAAAACGTATATACTTACTCCGGATATATATCTTCTATATATTCTTAGTATATATTATACTTCCCGGATGTCAAGGCCGCCTGGAGAATGGATTCCCATGAAGTTAAGGGCTCTGCATATTAAAAGGAGACGCGCCGGATCGGCGCGTCTCCATGCAACAATAACCCGGTCCAATAACCTTATTTGAGGACTTCGGCTTCGCCCACTCCGACGTTCACTTCTATATCAATCTTTTCATCCGCGGAGGAATACTCCGGTGATGTGTAGTCCTGTCCCCAGAAGCCTGAACCGTTCGGGAGATCGCAATTGCCAACCCCGGTCGTGCAATCAATCCGGTAGGCCGACCCATCCGGCAGCTTGATCTCCGCCGAACCCGCGCCGATGCTGATTTCCACATCCATATCCGCATTTTCCGGAAGCGTCAGCAGGAGGTGTCCGGCGCCTATTTTCACATTCACCGACGTCACCTTTAGCCCCGTCAGGTCGGCGACGATTTCCCCCGCCCCGAGCGAGAGGTCGATATTCAGCGGAATGCGCCCGGTCAAAGCCAGATCCCAGCTATTTTCGATTTCGGTATTAAAGAGGAAACTCTTCGGCCAATTGCTTCGGATATCGACGTCGACCCTCGAGCCCGAGTAATTATGGCTCGCGGCCACCGCTTCCCTCGGCGATTGCCGGATCGTTCCCGCAATCAGGCTTTTGGAATCCGCGGAAAGGACCCCGATAACCATTTTCCCGGCATCCATGCTCAGGTTGATATCCCCGGAGGCGGCGTCGCCCAGATCGTAGGCGACCTCCTCGGCCGCAAGCGTTTCACCTACTGCGGCCGGGCCCGTCCCCATCAGGTAGATCCCGCCCACGAGCAGCGCCAGGACAAGCAGCAGCGAAACCACCGCCCCGAGGAAGGACCGGCGGGCGACCAGAATGTCCGCCCCGACGGCGATGATGATCAGCGGCCACAGCCGGAAGACGACTTCCCAAAGGCTCCATTGGATCATGTTCAATTGCTGGAGCAGGAGCACAATTCCCAAGCCGATCAGGATGAACGGGCCGACGATGCTTAGCCCGCGGTCATGTGAATTTTCGTTCATGCCGTCACTCTCCCTTCCGGCTGCCGCGCAGGATGAGCGCCACGCCGAAGACGATGATCAGGATCGGCCATAAGGTCGACCAATTGACCCACTGCGTCAGCCAGCCCAGGCCGAGCATATCGCCCAGCCGGGAGGCGAACAAGATCACGCCCAGGACGATCAACCCCGCCCCGAACCACAAACCCGCCTGCGGGTGGGGCGTCTGGGCTACGATGCGGATGTCGTCGCCGACATTCTTAACTCCCGCTTCCACGCGATTCTCGATGCTGCCGCTGCTCGTCTCGGCTCCGCCCTCCACCGGCAGGAGAACCCAGAGGATGAGGTAAATCAGGAATCCGAACCCCTGGGTGAACAACAGCACCAGGAAGATCAGGCGGATGATCGTCGGGTCGATCCCGACATATTTGCCGATCCCGCCGCACACGCCGCCGAGAAACCGGTCGGTCCTGCTTCGATACAGTCTACTGTTCATTTTTTCCTCTCTTGGATCAACGAATTTCCACGGCGCCGACGCCGGTTTCAACCTTGATGTCGACGGAGTTCTCCGCCCGGTCGTAATCCACGGACTGATAGCCGCCGCCGCTGCGCGGGAAGCGGTTCTGATCGATGGTGATGCCCGCCAGGCCGCTTTCCACCGCGATGCGGGCCGCCACGCCTTCCGGGATGCGCAGCACGACCGACGCCGCACCGGAATTCACTTTTACTTTTGTTTTTCCGGCGCGGGCGGGGAGCGTCATTTCGGTCGAGGATGCGCCGGTCTTCAGGCGGACCTCTTCGACTTTCATCGCGCTCAAATCCAATTTGGATTCACCGGCCCCGGTTTCCAGATCCAGTGTCATGGGTATGGCCCCGTTCATCTGCACATCCCACAGAATCGCCGTCCAGGGTCCGAAGATCCACGGGCCGCCGAAATTCATCCAGATGTCATCGGGGACGCGCAGCTCCGCATCGAGCATGTCGCCCCGCCGGGTTTCCTCATGCCGCAGGCCGCCGGTGAAGGAACCCGCGGCGAGGACATCCGATCCGGCGCCTCCCCGCAGGGTCAGGCGGCCGGCGCCGTGGCGGATGCGCACATCCGCGCGGGTCGCGCCCTGAAGCGGTATGGAGACGTTCTCCCCCGCCATCGTTTGCGGCCGGACCCGCGACCAGACCAGAAACCACACGCCGATGAAGATGATCGCGGTCGGCCAGAGGAACGGCCAGACGTTGACGCCGAGCAGGTTGCCCGCCAGGAGCGCGGCGCCCACCAGGATGATCAGCGTCCCCCAGAAGATGGCTCCGTATTTCATGGCGTCCCTCCCGTCTGCCCGCCGGAGGAACCGATCCGCTTGATCAGCGGCTGCACCAGAACCACCAGCCCGAGGACGATGATCAGGATCGGGACGGCCAGGCCGACATTGGTGATCCCGCCGAAGAGCGAACCGAAGATCAGGAAGGCGACCAGGCTGAAGATGATCGGCCCCATCGCGTCGGTCAGGCCCTTGAGCGGATGGCCGGACAGCAGCTCATTAAGGAAAATCCCCACGCCGACAAAACCGGGGATAAGAGCCCAGGCATAGGACCAGGTGAGGTATCCGGCGCCCATCACGGACTGCCAGTAGAAGATGCCGCCGATGCCGGCGACGATGCAGACCGGAATGATCATGCCCGTGGCACCGGCGGCGATTCCGATGAGCGCCAGGATCAGCGCCACACCGAAAAGCACCAGCGCGGGCGCGTTTTCGCCCCGGAAAATTTCACTGATACCGGGGATGATCTGCAGGACGAGAAAAATCACGCCCAGGAGAATGAGTGCCACACCGGTCCGTAAACTTGATTTGGTTGGGGAATTCATGGATGACCTCCAATGGAATAAAGAGCCTGGAATATGATGCCGGACAGCCGTTTGGAACACCCTTTACAGTACCATATACGCCTTGGGATAAGCAGTGTTTTTCCCTCCTCCTGCAGGCCGGTTTTGTGCCGATATCCGGTCTGTTCCGTTCGCCCCCTGAGCCGGAACGTTTTAACTCCCCCACTCCATAATCCCGGTTGAGGCGGGTACTCTCATCTTAAAGGATTGATATTTAAATGCGATAAGAGGGTGCTGGTCGGATTTGATAATTAGACAGCCGGAAATAGGATTTTGTTTCAGCGCGGAAAAAGAGATTGCCGCAAAAGCGAAAAATCCCGGGAATAAAGGATTCTCTGCCCCTCTCGACCTGATCTTAGGGGGGGAGCTTAGTAGTTAGAACTGGAGTGTTTCTCTCGGATTACTCCATTTATGCCGAACTCTTAATCCATTCCGCGCCTTCGGCTGGCCGGCTGAGGAGCACTTCGGGCGGGATGCCGGTGGCGTCGAAGTATTTCGTCGCCAGCGTTTCGGCAAAGGCTTCGGCTTTTTCACGCTCCACAAGCTGGATGGTGCAGCCGCCGAAACCCGCACCGGTCAGCCGCGCGCCGTAACATCCCGGAATGGACCGGGCTGCGGCCACCATCGTATCCAATTCGGGGATGCTCACCTGGTACAAATCCCGCAGGCTGGCGTGTCCGGCGTACATAAAATCCCCGGCCGCGGCCAGATCCCCACGCCGCAGGGCGTCCGCCATCAGGAGGGTTCGCTCGCATTCGCCGACCACGTGCTCGGCCCGCATCCGCACCAGCTCGGGGAGCGCGGCGCTCTCGATTCGCAGTATAGCCGGGGTCACATCCCTCAGCGCCCGGACCTGCGGGTGGGTGCGCGCAAGGATCCGCACCGCCTGCTCGCACTGCTCGCGCCGCTCGTTGTAACCGCCGTCCTCCAGCTTGTGGCGCACGCGGGTATCGGCGATGATGAGCGCCGCCTGGGGCGGGATCGGGATCGTTTCAAATTCAAGCGTTCGGCAATCGAACAACAGGGCGTGGCCGGCCTTCCCGTGCAGGGAAGCGAATTGGTCCATCAATCCGCATTTCACGCCGGCGAAGGCGTGCTCCGCCTGCTGGCAGGCCTGTGCCAGTTCCATCCGCGAAGCTTCCCACCCGCCCGCGGCCTGGAATGCCATGGCGAAGGCCACCTCGAGCGCGGCCGAGGAACTTAATCCGGACCCGATCGGCACGGTCGAGGAAAACACACCGCGCATTCCGCGCACAGCCCGGCCGGACCGGGCCAGCACCCAGGCCACCCCCGCCCCGTAGCGCGCCCAGGCCGGGTATGCGCCGGCCTGTTCTTCGGCCGGTCTGGCGGGATCCGGCAGCGGCAGGGTGATCTCTTCATTGATATCCAGGGCCGCGATTTCCAGGACCGGGTCCGGAAGCGGCGAGGCCGCAAGGTAAACCGACCGTTCAATCGCGGCGGGGAACACCCAGCCGTCGTTGAAATCGGTATGCTCGCCGATCAGGTTCACCCGTCCGGGGGCGCGCGCGATTCCCGCCGGCCGTGAATGGAACCGTTCCTCGAATGCGGCTTGCAGGTTGGCTTCGCGCTGCCGGTTTTGTGTCATGCTTCATCCTCTTCCTCGAGTAATAACCCCTCCTCGACCATTCGGGTTCGCAATTTACCGGACCCCATCCGCGTGACGACGTAAACCGGCCCGTCGAGCCGGATGAGTGTACCGCGGTCGCGTTCCGCCAGGGCGGCGAGTTTCTTCGCCGCCTCCGGATTGCGGGGAAGGACGATTTTTCCCGGCCGCACCGCGGCCTCCGTCCCGTGCTGCTCCCAGCGCTGGACGGCCTTCCGCAACGCGCCGGACGCCCGGCCGGCAAGGGATTCCAGCAGCGGCAGGATGTGCGCCGCGCGAACGCCCTGCTCCTTCGCGCGGGATAACGAACGCGGGGAGATCCGGTAGACGTAAGCCCCGCCCTTCGGCGGAAGCCAATCCGAACAACGCGCCAGCTGGTAGCGCAGGAGGAGCGGGGTTCCCGGCAGGATGACCAGCGACCCGTCCTGGCGGATGCGGGCGCGGACTTCCGCCGGCGGACACGCCGCGGATTTTCCGGCGAACAGGGATTCCGCCTGCGGCGTCAAACGGAAGGCTTTCGGATCCGCGCGCGGCGCAAGCTCGACCGCGCCCAGCCAGGCCATCGGGCTCGTAAGGAAGTAGCGGACAAGCGCGCCTTCCACGCGGTCCCATGAATCTATCCCGCGCAGGAATTCGCCCGCCTCGTCGCGCAATTGCCAGACGTCAAACTCCGAAGCCGGCCGTAGGAATTCCATCCGCGTTTGGCGGACGAGCGTCACGGCCGATTCCACGGTGCACCATTCCCCGCGCGGCGCGGTCCGCAGAACGTCGAGAAATTCCCGCCGGGCGCGGACGGGATCATTCGGCCAATCGCCTTCCGCATTCAGCCCGCCCGCCCGGGCCAGATCGTTCCAGCCCGGCGAATCAGCCCATGCCCCGATCAGCGCGGCGGCGGCTTCGCCGGGCGCCCGTTCCAGAAACGCGCGCGCCGATTCCGGCGAGGGTTGTAACGGATCGCCCTGCAGCAATGTTTTTTCCACGAGCAGGCGGAGCAGGAGCGGGATGGAAGCCGGCTCCTTGATATGGCGGATCCGCGGCTCCTCAGGATCCCAGCGCGCGGCATCCTTCCAGGCCGGAGGCGGCCCGTTGCGCGCAAACGCGAGCAGCGTGCAGGCATCCTCCGCGGCCCGCGCGCCGGCCTGATAGAAAGCCTCCCTCCGGCCCGGTTGATAGGAAAGCAGACTCCACGCCGGCGGATTTTCGGATTCTCCGGCGGGTATCAATCCTTCAAGGTCGCCCGGCAGAAAAACGTATTCCTGGGCCCGGCTCCCGGCGCGGATAAAGGCGCGCCCAAGCCAGCCGGAGTACCACAAGCTCTCGGAGATGGAAACCGGATTGCGCCAGGGCTGTTCCCGCTGCTTGCGCGCCGGTCCCATCGAGCGGATATCCCCGTAGCGGTGGAAAAAATCGGCCACCGGGAGTTTTCCGCCGGAACGCCGAAGCACAACGATCGCGTCGCGCGACGGCTCGGGCAAAGCCCGGTATGCATTCGCCACCCGTTCGGGATTGATGATTCCGGCGATCAATTCCGGGAGCGGATCGCGGGCTGAGGCGGGATACTCCACGCCCCAGGCTTCGGCGATCACCCGCCAATGATCCGACGTTTCGTCCTGGAGCGCGTGCAGAAGGGTAAGCATGGCTAAGCGATCACCTGTATTATTTTCATCCGGCCGGCACCGCCTCATTCGCGGGAAAATCGGATCCAAAATGCCCCTCTCGGGGGAACCTGCCGCAATTCGCTGCAAATTTGTTGATCATGCTTTTCCTGATTATTCCGGGACCTGCTGGAACCAAGGGGGAAAATCCAGGTCCATACCAATGAATTATAAAAGAAATGTAACTGCTCAGGGCTAACCTGGATTTCTAAGACATTGTACGCGGATTTTACCGAGAACGCAGATTACGAAGAAAAAAGACATGCGGAGGAATTATTTCAAGTAATTATCCGCGAAATCCGCGTAATCCGCGGACTAGTTTCACTGGGCGGAGCAGTTACAAAGAATTGGACAATTCGGACCTCATCCGAGGGATAGAGGTCTTTGTTAATTGGATTTCCATAAAAAAAAATCCAATTGTTACCCGCAACCCTATTGACTCGGACGGCCAGTCGAGTAAACTGATAATGCTTTGAAAGCCCGGAAATGCTTCTGAGAATCAGGTGCGGGCAGCTTCAGACAGAAAACCGGTTCAGACGCTCACATCCGTGCGATGGCACGGTTCGCGCAAACGTCACCGAGGAATCGGTGTAGCAACCGGTGGGGTTGTCTGGAGAAACGCCTGGCAGCTGTTCCCCGGCGGGGGGTTCTCAGGACATGGAAATTCCGGGCTTTCTTTTTTAACCACGGATTTCGGGTATGCGTCATTGCGAGCGACCCCTTCGCGATGCTCAGGGCAGGCTCCGGGAGCGAAGCAATCTCCCTCTTCTAGGGAATATCAGCAGATTGCTTCGCCTGCCCCGGTTGGGGTAGGCCGGGGTCGCTTCGCTCCCCCCGCGTCGCAATCAATAACTGCTCCAGGAGCAAAGGCGAGCAGTTTTTCTCCGCGGGGGCAGGCTCGCTATGACACTCTGATCTTTTTTCAGCACTATTTCAAATATATTCGGGTTCGCGTTTTTCCTCCAAAGGTAGAAGAAACCGCCAATTAACGGCAATGGCGGCCGCGTAGAATCCGGCGGTTGCGAGGAAAAGCGGCCCAAATCCCCAGCGCGCCTGTACGAATCCGGAAATCATCGGCCCGACGGCCCATCCGGCCTGCCATGCCACCTGTATGAAACTGCTGATCAACCCCCGTTTACAGTCCGAGGAATGCTCCATGCAAAAAGCGGAATACAGTGGGACCGACATATTCATCAAACCGGCGCGCAGGAAGAAGGCTCCCGCCGCCGCCGGGAACAACGGGGCGAAGCCCATTATTAAAAGGAATACCAATGACCCGGCTTGGGTGACGATCACCGCCCGGATTTTCGACCCCAACCGCCGCGAAATCCGGGGCGCCAGCATCGTCGCCGCGCCGGTAAAAACCGCAGAGGCGGAAAATATTACGCCGAGCATCGAATCCGAGGCGGAAAAACGCTGACGGAAAAATAAATTCAAATATGGGATCAGCAGCGCCGCGCCGAACCCGATCAGAAGATTGGGCAGGCACATCCGGAATACCCAGCCTTTTTCGCCCGGGTCCCAGGTTTTATCCGGTTTCCGCTCCGCCACGGGCGCGGTATTCGGCGGAAAATTCTTCAACAGCAGCAGCGGGATTAAGGCCAGCAATCCCCACAGTAATCCGACCAACAGCACGATCCGGTACGATTCCGCGCTGCCCGGGACGATGTTCCACGCCGCGTTAAGCCACGCCGGCAACTGGCCGGCGACGAGGTTTCCCCCCGCCCCGGCCAGGATCTGCAAGGCGACATTCGAAGAAAATAACAGCGGCCGATCCTCCACTCCCGAGTGCCGCATCAGGAACGGATAAACGCTGAGATAGTACAGGATGCTGCCCGCGCCCTGCAGCGCCATTGCCCCCAGCAGAATGGCGGGGGAATCGGTGAACATCACCACGCCGTATGCGGCATACGCCACCGCGATTCCCAGCACCATGCTCGTCCGGTAACCGATGCGGTCGGCGATATGCCCGAGCGGTATCCCCAGCGCAAGGACACTAATCGCCGGTATGGAATTAACCAGTCCAAGAAATCGGATATCGTATCCGCGGGAGAGGATGAAGAAGTTAAAAAACAGCGAGACGAACGCGAACCCAATGCCGTCGAGGAATACGGCGAGCATCAGGAGTCTGGCGTTTCGTTGAAAGGAGGCGAACGGCCGGAAAATGCTTCCGCCGGAAGACGGCGCGCGGTCCATATTAGAGGGGGCGGGTATGCATGAATATCTTACGTATTTTTTCTATCGCCTGATGGGGTCCATCGAACAGCACCGCCTGCATGCCGATGCGGTTGGCGCCGTCGACATTTTCCTGGAAATCGTCGAAAAACATCGCCTCCGCGGGGGATATGCCCAGCCGTGAAAGCGCCAGGCGGTAAATTTTCTCATCCGGCTTGCGGCACTTCTCCACGCCGGAAAAAACGATCGTATCGAAGGTGGCGGCATTGACCCGCTTCGCCATGGCCGCCTGCGCCCCCAACCAGCCGTTGCTGATCACTCCGGTCCGGATCCGGGTGCGCAACTTGCGGATGAACGCCAGGAGATTTTCATCCCATTGGTCCCCGGCAAAGAAATCCTCGCGCCATTCCATCAACTGCTGCGGCGACAGATTCAGGGAACGGCCGACTTCCTGCCAGACATCGCTCTCGGCGGCTTCGCCGGCGGTGGATTGCTGCGCCACCGGATTATCGAAGACTATTTTTACCAATTGACCGGGCTGCAATCCGAGACGGCGTTCCCATTCCCGCCTTGGCTCGGGATTTTCAGTCCGCAGAATTACGCCGCCGATATCGAAAAAGACCGCGCGTATGGCCATGCGTCACCTGGATGTATCCCGCTCCCGCCGCAAGATCCATGCGGATGTTCCCATCCGGCAGGCCGCGGATTCAAGGAGGGGCATTTGCGGGACATGCGCCCTGCGGGATTCCCGCGAGGTCGGGTGGAATTCCGTCCATTGTACCCGGATGTCCGGTTGCGCGGGATGCGAGGCCGCATTCCGGCGGTGATACCGGCCGCCGATGGTTGCCGGATTTTCAGTTCCGGCATTATACTTAAAACGAATGCGGGACGCGCCGGCGGCGATATGGTTTTTCATCGCGCACGGCGGACCGGGTTGCGCAAATCCGGACGGATCTTATTTTCGAAACCAGCCGGAAGGAGACGCCCGACCTCATGCTGCTTTCAACCGAAGACATCGTAAAGATCCTCCTGGCGCTGCTTGCCGGCGGCGCGATCGGTTTGGAGCGCGAGTTCCGCGACAAAGCAGCGGGCTTCCGGACGCTGATCTTCATCAGCGTCGGCGCGGCGCTGTTCACGATCTTCTCCATCCGCATCGGGGTGGACGGCGACCCGGGCCGGATCGCCGCTGCGCTGGTGACCGGCG
>CAZYSF010000570.1:0-4823 GCA_964649635.1 uncultured Anaerolineales bacterium
CAGGTAAACACCTTTTCTCCATTCACTACTCACTGTTCTCCGCTCGTCGGTCCACGGACAGCGGACAACGGTTCACGGTTCACAGTCCCCGCCGCGCAAGCGGCACGATCCGTGGATTCCTCACTCCACCTTTCACCGCCCCCTGCGCTCAAAACGCAAAAGACGCAAAGAACATATATTCTTTGCGTCCTTTGTGTCTTTGCGGTGAGAACTATTTTTTCTTGTCAGGGAATTTCGTGCGGAAATACTCCACCGTCCGGCGCAGGCCTTCCGCGAGCGGAACCTTTGGCGACCAGCCGAGGACGGTATTGGCGCGGGTGATGTCGGGCTGCCGCCGCTGCGGATCGCCCGAACCGCGCCGGTTGGGGAAGAATGCGATTTCCCTCGGCGGATCGAACATCCCGGCGATTTGGTTGGCGAATTCGAGGATGCTGATCTCCGCCGGATTCCCGATGTTGACCGGATCGTGTTCGGCGCTCAGGAGCAGCCGATAGATCCCCTCCACCAGATCATCCACGTAGCAGAAGGAGCGGGTCTGCGTGCCGTCGCCGTAAATGGTCAGCGCCTCTCCGCGGAAAGCCTGGCCGACGAAGTTCGGAACGACGCGCCCGTCGTCGAGCCGCATCCGCGGGCCGTAGGTGTTGAAGATGCGGATGATCTTCGTGTCGAGGTTGTGGTAACGGCAATAGGCCATCGTCATCGCCTCGGCGAACCGCTTGGCTTCGTCGTACACCGAGCGCGGGCCGATCGGATCCACATGCCCGAAGTAGGATTCGCGCTGCGGGTGCTCCAGCGGGTCTCCATAAATCTCCGAGGTCGAGGCGAGCAGGAAACGCGCGCCGCAGGCCTTCGCCACGCCGAGCGAGTTGTGGGTGCCGAGCGCGCCGGCTTTGAGCGTCTGGATCGGAAGCTGGGGATACCCGAACGGGCTGTCGGGATTGGGGCTGGCCGGGGATGCGAAATGCATGACCGCGTCGACCTTGGCCGAAAGTTCGATATGCTGGGAAACGTCGTGTTCGATAAGCTGGAAGCGCGGATCGTTTCCCAGATGGGCGATGTTTTCCCGCGAGCCGGTGACGAAATTATCCAGTCCGATCACCTCATGGCCTTCGGCCAAAAGGCGGTCGCTAAGATGGGAACCGATGAAGCCGGCCGCTCCGGTCAGCAGTATGCGCATGAATACTCCAGGAAATATTTTTTCCAAAAACATGCCGTACGCGGATTACGCGGATGGTTTGGATTTCGCGGAATGGAAGTAAAAATATTCCGCGCAATCCGTTTCTCCGTGAAATCCGCGTACTAGATTTCGTATAATGCGGGTCGATTGTTCGGACGATCCTTGTTTATCGCCAGTCGATCATTGTCACCTGGCCGTCGCCGGTGAGCTGACGGCTTTCCCCCGTGGCGAGGTCGATGATCCAAAGGTTGCCTTCATAAATCAGCGCGATTTGTTTCCCGTCCGGTGACCATTTCGCTTCGCCGGCTTCGCCGGGGGTCAACCCGGGTTCGCCCTCGGGCGGAAACACCGCCGCGGCGTTGCTGCCATCGCGGTCCGCAATCACCAACCGGTACTTGCTGCGGTCGCTTTCCAGGGGCCGCGCGGCCTCCAGAAACGCCACATTATACCCTTGCTCATACGCGCGATCGGTCAGCGGTCCGGGCGACGGATAGGCGAACATTCCCGCCCGCTCGAACAGCGTGATCGGCGCGCCGCCGCCCGGCGCCAGCGCGACCAGATCGAATACCATGCTCTCCTCGGGCGATTCCTGCGCGGCCGGATCACTGTGGCGGACGGTGACCAGGAACGCCCCGTCCGGCGACCAGCGGATCGCCGGCAGCCAGACCCAGTCCGCCCGGGTGCGGTAGGGCGGGAAGGTCAACAGCGGATGGCGCGCTCCGCCGGTGGCGGCGATCCATCCCACCTCGTCCGGCCGCGCATACGCCAGGCGCGCGCCGTCGGGCGACCACGCGAATTTCGTCCCCCACCACGCGTAAATGCCTTCGGCGTTCGGCGCGATGAGGATTTTCTCCCCGGCGAGGGTTTGCTTCTCGTCGAAGGAGATCAGCCGCAGGTCGTTGCGGGCCTGCCAGCCGGGGGAGGAAGAAACCGGTTCGACGGTCGAATAGGCGATGGTGCGTTTGGACGCGGGCGACCAATCCGCGAAATGAATGACATTGAATATGGAAAGCGGGAAAGGCTGTTCGCCGCCGAAGGTGGCGACCACGAACAGCGCATTCAGGCGGGTTTCATCCTCGCGCGAAAAGAGCAGCCACTGCCCGTCCGGGGAAAGCGTGAAGATCCGCGAATCCAGATCCGCCGACGCCACCAGCGGGAACCGGTTGCTCGAATCCTGGGTCAGGATCCAGGCGTTGCCGCCGTCGACGTAGACCAGCGCGCCCTTGAGCGGTACGGTTTCGAAGGAGGAGGACGCGCCGATCATCAGGATCTCCGGAACCGGTTGTGCCAGGAGCGTGGTCCGCAGCGGCGTGCGCGAGGTTTCCAGACCATCCTCGGTCAGGATCCGGTAGGTGATTTCCTGCAGGCCTTGCTTGCCCGCCTGGACCAGACGGGTTTCGTCGGGCGGGAGTGCTTCGTTGCGGACGATCTGGCGCTGGAAGGGAATGGCAACCTGCTCGACTTCGAACGATTCGCGGACCCGGATCACGCGCACCGTCGCCCCGTCCGCGATCAGCGAATACAGCGGAGGCGTCACGCGGTCCAGCGGCCCCAGATCTATCCCCGCCTGCGCCAGGACGTTGGCGACGGTGGTGCCCGGCGCGATCTCCAGATCCCGGCGCTGGCTGTCGGCGATCACGCTAACGGCGATATCCGGCGCCCGAACCTGCGGCGCCTCGCAGGCCGTCAGCATCGCCGTGGTCAGGCAGGCGGCCGCCCAGACGGAAAGGAAACGGCGTCCGGGAGATTTTTTCGCCGGAAGATTTGGAGGAGGCGCTGGTATAATTTCAATGGACATTTGGTTCAGTGGCCGATGGCCGGGGAAGACTCTATCGCAGGACTCCGCTGATCGCGATCTGGCCTTCGCCGACGAGAACTTCCTTCACTTGAAAACCGGTGGCCAGGGAGCCGACCGTTCCCGTGAACGCCTCGGTCAGCACGCTCGAGACTCCGGAAAGCAGACCTGCCGGTAGATCCAGCGGACCGACTTGGGCTTGTTCCAGGATGAAATTGATTTTGCCCTGTTCGGTGACTTCCGGGCGCAGCACGAGGAGGGCGGATGCGGACGTGCCGCTGGTCGAGAGCATCCCGTAAACCTTGATCCGGCCGTCGCGCAGGAACACCTGGGCGGAGTGGAACGTGTTGTTCGGATTTGCCTCCAGCCTCTGCTGCAGGTAGGCGGTCATCTGGGCTTCGCTGAAAACGACGGTCACGGTTCCATCGCCCGACAGCGCCGCCGCATCCTTCCAGGATTTTTCAATCGTTTCCTTGTCCCCTTCCGGGGTGATGGCCGGACCAGGCAATTCGGGTCCGCCGAGATAGACGGAACAGGCGAATGCCGGAAACGCCAAACCGAGAAAAACGAGAGTCTGCGGGAGGATTGTCCACCGATGCGATTTCATAGCTCACCGAGGAGGCACGCGGGAACCGTCGCGCGTCCTGGAAAGATTATAGCATGACGAATCACGCCGCCGAACCCCTGCCGCTGCACGCATTGGTGGAGAGCATCCTTTTTGTGGCCACCGATCCGGTGCCTGTCCCGGTCCTGGCGACGGTGCTTGACGTCAAAGCCGGAGAGGTGGAGGACGCGCTGAAGTTTTTAAGCGGGGAATATTGGAAGCGCGGCCTGCAGCTCCTGCGCATGGGGGATCGGGTCCACATCACCACTTCGCCGCGCGCCGCGCAGGCCGTAGAGAAATTCCTCGGGATCGAACACACCATCGGGTTGAGCCGGGCCGCGCTGGAGACGCTTGCCATCCTCGCCTACAAACAGCCGCTGACCCGGCCGCAGATCGATGCCATCCGCGGGGTTAACTCCGATAGCGTGATCGAAAACCTGATCGCCAAGGACCTGGTGGAGGAAACCGGCCGGACCGAGGGACCCGGCCGTCCGATCCTGTATGGAACGACCGAAGCTTTTCTGCAGCACTTCGGTCTCGGTTCGGTCGCCGAACTGCCCGCGCTCGAGTTGGAGGAGCCGTCGAACGACGGCGCGGCTGCGCCCGAGCCTCCGGCGCCCCTCCTGAAAGAGTGACCCCATGACCCGCGAACGGTTGCAGAAGATTCTGGCTGCGGCCGGATTGGGTTCCCGCCGCGGCTGTGAGACGCTGATCGAAGAAGGCCGCGTGGAGGTGAACGGCGTGCGCGCCTTGCTGGGAAGTTCCGCCGATCCGGGCGTCGACCGGATCCGCGTCGACGGGTCGCCCCTCCCGGCGCGCCCGAAGGCCCGCACCTTCGCCCTGCATAAAACTCGCGGGATAGTCTCCTCGCTGTCCGCCCAGGGGGAACGCGCCACCGTTCGCGACATGCTCCCCTTCGAAGGGCGGTTCTACCCGATCGGGCGGCTGGATATGGACAGCGAAGGCCTGATCCTGCTGACCAACGACGGAGAGTTGGCGCAGCGGATTTCACACCCGAGTTACGAAGTCGAAAAAGAATATTCGGTCCTCCTCGCCCGGAGGCCTACGGATGAGCAGCTGGCGATCTGGAGGAGGGGGGTCGTCCTGGAAGACGGATTCCGGACAGCGCCCATGGCGGTGAAGTTCGAAAGCACGTTTGGGCGCGGCGCCTGGGTGCGGGTGGTCATGCACGAGGGCCGCAAACACGAACTGCGCGATATCGGCCGGACGATCGGCCTGCCGGTTGT
>CAZYSF010000571.1:0-17372 GCA_964649635.1 uncultured Anaerolineales bacterium
CGTAGGCGGCCATCAGGTTCTGGAGTGGGAACGCAAGCCCCATGCCGCTCTTGGCGCTGCCCCACTCCATGATCGGTTGAAGCCCGGCCGCTTTGGCTTTGGCGAAAAGATCCTCGAGCTCGGCAACCGTCTTGGGTGCCTCGGTCATGCCGATCTGGGCGGCGAGCTTCTTGTTGTAGAAAATGCCGGTCATGCTGTAGTTGAGACCCATGGCGTACAAAGTGCCGGAACCGCGGACCCAGTCTGCATCCAATCGGTTCTGGTTCAGCTGTGGCACCGGCCATTTATCCCAGCCAAACGTCGTCGCGTATGTGTCCATGTCAAACAGGAGGCCATCCTGCGCGAACGAGGTCATCGTCGGCAGCCGGATCAGATCGGGCGGGTTGTCGCTCGCCAGAAGCAGCGGCGTTGTGGTGATGAGATTCGCGAACTGTTCCATGGTGATGTCCCAGGTGACATTCGGGAACTGCTTCGTGAACTCAGCGGCAAGCTGATTGGGCATATCCCAGCCGGTTTCGAAGACAGCTTTCAACACGATGGGATCCGTCCCGCAGTTCGGGAGCGCGGCCGCTGGATCCTCCGTCGGCTCCGCGGTGGCTGCGGCTTTCGTGGGAGCCTGTGTTGCGGGCGGAACATCCGTTGCGGCAGGACCGCATGCGCTAAAGAGCATGGAAAAACCGGCCAACACACCGACCAATACAAGATTTTTCTTTTGATGAGCCATGTCCTTCTCCTCTGGAAAAATTGAATGGTGCGACGGGAATATTGAAAATGGATGGGGCTTGCCGCCAAAGTGGATAGCGCCGAAATCATTCGAGGAGATCAATCAGGAGAAATCACCAAACGGAATCCAAGGCTCTTCTGGTATAATTTTTCCCGATAGATGCCGGCAGATCGGTGAGGCACTATCCCTGGGGTAGCTCGCGGCTAACGAGCTACCCCAAGCTTTTTTGGCCAATATTGCATAATTCCTCCTTGAAATTCCCTCCTTACGCCGATTCCCTGAGCACAAGCGGGATGGGAACTTTCAGAATCCTTGATGCGGGTTTCCATCGCGGCTGCTGGATCATCTTCACCAATTGCCGCCCCGCCTTCATTCCCATTTCATAGTGGGGCAATTGCATTGTCGTCAGCGGAGGGTGAACACTTTCCGAAATGACCGTAAAGTCGTCAAATCCGATGATGGCCAGCTGTTGCGGAATTTTCCGGTTCAATTGCCGGGCTGCATCATAAGCCCCCATCGCCACACGGTCATTGAAGCAAAACAAGGCATCCATTTCCGGGCGGGTCGCCAATAGTTGCTTCGCGCCGTCGTATCCGGTTTTTGCATTTCCATCTTCGCCATAATAAATTCTATCGGGCTCAAACGGCTTGCCATGGCGGGATAATGCCTGGCGGAACCCCTGCTCACGCAACTCGGTGGCGGGGACATGTTCCGCCGTATTGATCATGCCGATGCAGGAGTATCCCCTCTTGATCAGTTCTTCCGTGGCGGTAACCCCCCCCATGAAATCGTCCGGAATGATGGAATAACACAACTTGCCGGCATCCCGGCAGTTTAATAAGACACACGGGATTTCCTGAAGCAATGCCGGGGCGCGGATTACCTTGTGCCGCATGGTGGCATACAGGATTCCCTCGATCTGACGGCTCAGCAGCGCCTCGATCTGCTCGATTTCCAATTCTTCCTCCCCCCCGGAATCCATCATCATCAGCAATTTACCGTTCTCACGCAATGCGTTCAGCACGCCCAGGATCAATTTTCCGGCAAACGGAGTGATGGAAATCTCATCGGTGATCAACCCGATCACATGCGATTGGCGGGTTCGAAGGTTTTGCGCGATCACATTCGGGCGGTATCCCAATTGTTTTATCGCCTTGCGGACCGCTTGTTTCGTTTTCTCGGAAATATTCGCTTTGGGGACTTTATTGATGATTAAGGAGACGGTTGTCTGGGAAACTCCGGACAACTTGGCGACATCCTTCATGGTCGGAAATCTTTTGTTTTTAGTCATACGTATTACTAATACGTATTATACAATGATCAAAACTCCTGTCAAGACGGGGTTGAAAACCCTCCCCTGATGCGGACAGATAAAAATGCGATTTTCCGGCGGAATCCAAATCCAGGATTCCCATGAAATCTGATTGGTAATTGCGCAAAATAAGGAGGTTTGGCCGGGATTCGCCGTCGCGCCCCGCCGACCCCATCTGACGGGCCGTGTCATGGGCCGGATTTTCGGTGAAACGTTCCACGCGGAAAACCGTTGGCCGCCGCATAGGCGGTCTGCAACACCCGGAGAATTAGCTCCGTGCCGGTAATATAGTGGCCGGCAGGCGGCGATCCGTGGTTGGGGAAGGCAAGGCGAATCAGGCGCGGATTCTTACTTTTACTTTTAGCGCTCCCGGCACCGGTTCCGCCGAGACCACATATAAGTATCCGCCGCCGCAACCGGAATACATCGCGCCCGCATACCGGTTTTGGTAATACCCCAGGAGCGCCGCCAGGTCCAAGGTGATCGACGGATGTCTGACCGTATCGGGAAGGATTTTTTCCCAGCATTCCATGCATGCGTTCATCGACGCCCCCAACGCGTTGAGGTCGCGGGCGAGGATCGCGTCGAAGCAATCCTTGCCGGTCCGGCCCAGGCGCGCGATCCATTCCGGATCCAGGCGTTTTTCACCCAGCGGGGAATATCCGGGCGGCCGCTGCGCCACCGGCACCATGTAAATCACTTCTTCCAGCCAGCGGCCAATCCGGGGGTCGTTGCAGGATTCGACATGGACTGGAAAATACCCGTCCTCAAATGCCTTTTCGTAATCCAACCGGTTGATGCCGGGAAACACAATTCCCGCCATATCCTGCGAGCCGGATGGCTCCGGTTTATCCCTGTTCTCCTCCGCGTATAACTCGCGCATCAATTGCGCCGGGTCGCGGTTGGGAAGAACGCCGTTCCACAGCCGCTTCGCCACTTCGCGCGTGCTCGTGGCCATCCCGCACCGATCCAGGTAGCGGCTGGTGGGTTCGAGCGCCACCACAACCATCGAACCCGGCGGTTCCGGATTGAGCCGGGAGATGAAAGGCTGATCGATCCATCCTCCGGCGAATGCCATGCGATAGGGGATTTGACTGATGACTTCCGTGATTTCGATCACCCGCGATTTGGTCATGAGGCCATCCTGGCGCAAACCCAAAGGAATTCCCCTTGGACGGGAAAGGACTAGTACACTTCCTGGACGGTATGCCGGCCCGCCTTGCGATCCTGGAATTGCGTCTCGATCCAGGCGTACGTTTTCCGGAGCCCGTCGCGGAACGGGATGGCGGGCTCCCAGTTCAGCACCTGCTTGATAAACGTATTGTCGCTGTTCCGCCCGGCCACCCCGCGCGGCGCGGTCGGGTCGAATTTGCGCTCCAGTTTGACGCCGCCGATTTCCTCCGCCAGGTTCACCAGCTCATGGATGGCTACCAGCTCGCTGGAGCCGAGATTGACCGGCGTCGCGATCAGGCGGTCGCAATGCATGATCATGTCGATTCCCCTGACGCAGTCGTCGATATACATGAAACTCCTCGTTTGCGTCCCATCCCCCCAGATGACGATCTCATGCTTCCCGGATTCCTTCGCTTCGATCACCTTCCGGCAGATGGCCGCCGGCGCTTTTTCGCGCCCGCCATCCCAGGTGCCCAGGGGTCCGTAAACGTTGTGGAATCGGGCGATGTGCGTTTCCAGATGGCGTTCGGCCGTGTATTCCTGACAGAACATTTCCGACATCAGTTTTTCCCAGCCGTAGCCCCGCTCCGCCATGGCCGGATAGGCGTCCGATTCCTTCAAGGCGCGTACGTGCGGGTCCTGCTGCAGATCGGTGTTATAGGCGCAAGCCGAAGAAGAAAAGAAATACCGTCGCACGCCCGCGCGGTAGGCCGCCTCCAGCATATGCGTATTAACC
This sequence comes from uncultured Anaerolineales bacterium, assembly GCA_964649635.1. Classification (GTDB taxonomy): domain Bacteria; phylum Chloroflexota; class Anaerolineae; order Anaerolineales; family RBG-16-64-43; genus JAFGKK01. Next base: position 3,946 of record CAZYSF010000571.1, read on the forward strand.
AGGATGCTGCGCAGGCATTCCACCCGGAAGTGCTCGATAAACCCCATGCCGCCCATATCCGCCGCCAGATTGAAGACCTCCACCGCTCCCTCCACGGCGCGGATGCAGTTGTCTTTCTCGCTCAGGTCCATGCACAGGCATTCCACTCCGGGCACGCGCTGATACCAGTGCGGCAGGGGCTTCCGGTCAATGGCGCGGATGCGGGTGAACCCTTGATCGTGGAAGTGGCGCGTCAACGCCCCGGCAATGAATCCGCCGGCTCCGGCGATGACGATAAGATCGTCCTTCCGCAGAACATCGAGGGCTGTAGTATTCTTGGCGGTGTTCATATTAACTCCTTGATGGGAATGATCCTTTCAGGATATGCCACCCTTAAGAAATCGGCAGTATAGGGATAACGATCGGCCGGGCCTCGAGCGCATAATTCTTCCCAGACACCCGGATCGTTACCGCCGGGCCGCTCACAATCCGGAATTCCGCCCCCTTGCCGTCCATCCGGACTTCGAGGATTGCGCCCTGATACCATACCCGGAACCGGTACGATTTCCACCGGGCCGGAAGTGCGGGCCTGAACTCCAGGACATCGCCGTCGGTGCGCATCCCGCCAAATCCGAAAATCATGCTGGCCCACACGCCCGCCGCGGAGGTCACATGCAGGCCCTGGTCGGTGTTGCGGTTGTAATTGTCGAGGTCCAAGCGCGCGCCGCACCGGAAGAAGTCGTAGGCTTCGTCCAGTTTGCCCAATTCGACCGCCAGAATGGCATGCAAGGAAGGCGATAATGACGATTCGTGAATCGTCCGGGATTCATAAAATTCGTAGTTCGCGCGCTTCTCTTCCGCCGTGTAATCCTGGCTGTAAAAATACATCAGGTTCAGCACATCCGGCTGCTTGATGATATTGTTCCGGAAAATTTTAATGTAAGCCCAATGCTTGTAGAGCGGGATCTGTTCCGGCGGAAAATGCTTAAGGTCCACATGCGGCAGGTCAAAATAGCCGTCGTGTTGCTCGAAAACCCCGGTGCGGTCATCTTTGGGAATCCGCATCTTGGCGGCCATTTCCTTCCATTGCCCGGGTTCCTCCGGTTTCAGTTCCGTTTTCGAAACCGCCTGCTGATACAGGTCGGGCGCTTCCCGCTGCATCTCCGCCAGCACGCCGAGCGTGAATTCAAACGCCTTCTTCCCCATGACATTGGTATAGCAGTTATGATTGACCATCATGTGGAATTCATCCGGACCCATCACGCCGTAGAAGCCGAAATCCCCGCGCACCGGGCTCCACCCGCCGGCGCTGGCCAGGAAACGGCAAATCTGCAACAGCATTTCCACGCCTTCGCGGTATAGAAATTCCCTGTCCCGGCAAATCCGGTGGTGATGCCAAATGGCATACGCCACGGCCAGATCGGCGTGGATTTCCAGGTCGACATGCTGCCAGGTGCCGCTGTCTTCGGTGCCGGTGATGGTGGCGAACGGAAACCGCGCGCCTTCGCAATCCAGCTGCCGGGCCCGCTCCAGCGCCTGGGCCAGGTGACGGTGCCGGTACAGCAGCAGCTTCTTGGCCGCCGGCGGATCGACGAACATCATCATCCGGTGGCTGTAGATTTCGCTGTCCCAGAATACCCAGCCGAAGTACACCTCGCCGGTCAACCCCTTGCACAGCGCGTTGAGGTCGGCGCTCTCGCCATGGTAGGTCTGATACGTCTGGAAGCACGAGAAGCGCAAGCCCTGCAGCACGTCCGGGTCGCCGTCGATCTCGATATCCATGACGTCCCAAACTTTTTCCCAGAAGGCCGTGTGTTCCGCCATCGCGCTGTCATAGGTCGCGGCTTCATATTGACGGGAAAGCGCCTCCCGGCCGCGGTTCCAGAGGCTCGCTTCATCCCCGCTCTTGCACCAATCGTTCACCACCAGCTTATCCACGCCGGCGGCGACTCCTTGTTGCACCGGCAGGACGAAATCCACGCCGATGAATTTTTCCTCCTGGACGAGCGCGGGATTCAGAGCCTGTTGCGAACGAAGCCGGAAACCGGAAAATAATTGGTGCCCGCTGCGGGTTGTCCGCGCCTGGATGGCCCACCCGTCGCCGACCGGGCCCTTGCGGGTGCAGGTCCAGAAGTTGATGATCTGCCCGCTCTTCGGAGCTCCGCCCTTTTCCGTCTGATCCCAGCCGGCGCCGATTTCGTAATGGGTGTTGAAATCCAGGCCGCAGCGGAACTTTACTTCGCCGGAGAAATTCAACGCTTTCACGGTGATGCGCTGACAGCCGATGCGGGTGGACTGCATGTCCGTGAAGCGCTCAAAGCTTACGTGAAGTTGTTTGCCGCCCGCCGTCTCCCACGTAAATTCGCGCGAGACGATTCCCCGGCGCATATCAAGCCGCCGGGTGAAACCCGAAAATTTCGACTTGGCCAGGTCGAGCGGTTCACCGTCCACCCAAAGGCGCACATAGAGCCAGTCGACCGCGTTAATCATCGCCGCGCCCTGGGTGACAAAGCCTTTGAACACCTGGTCGTGGCGGATGTCCATCAACTCGTAGAGATGATTAAAGTAACTGCCCTGCAGATGGTCGCCGCTGTAGCCTTCTTCAAAATAACCGCGCACCCCCATGAACTCGTTGGCCACGGAAAAAACGGATTCGGAAACCCGCTGATACGCGGGACTAAAATCCGTTTCTTCGATGGTCCAAGGATCTCCCTTAAAATAAGTTAATGGTGTTTTGGAAAGATGCATGCTCCGTTCCTCGCTCCTTTACCGCATTCGGGCCAGCACTGCCTCCAGGGTTCCAACAAATGGACCGGGAGTCTCCATTTTGATCGACACCAGGGCCGCGGCGAACTTGAGCGACTCGCCGGGGTCGTGGTCCGGGCGGCGGACCAGATAGGCCGCGAAGGCGGTATCGCCCCTCCCGGTCCGTCCCACCACGCTCCGGTTCGTGAACTTTTCGTAATATCGCGTTCCCCCGACAAGCGCCAACACGCCGTCGGAGCGGGTGATGACGACCTCCCCACAGCCCCAGCTTTCCACGATCCGGGCCGCCTGTTCCAGGTCGTCTTTGCCGGTCAGCACTTTCGCTTCCACCGCATCCAGTTTGACCATGTCCAATTGACGGACGATCTCCTGTTTGGCCGGCACGTCCCGAAGCACGATGCGGCCCGTATCCGCTTCCACCTGCCGCACGAAACTCTGCATATCCGCTGAAAGGCTGTGGCCCTTTTCTTTTAACCCGCGGATAAAATCCAAATCAAATTCCTGGTCCGTGACGCCGGCCAAATGCACCCGGTGCGCGGCCAGCGGCGGCAGGTCGCCGAGCGAGAAGAAGCCGGCATTGGCCAGTTGATAAATTTCACGCTCATCTACGTGGGGAGTCGAGTGAAGCACCCGCATGTACGTGGTTTCTGCGGAAGGGATGGCATGCACCGCGATGCTGTTCTGCCAAAAGGCTCCCAGGATGTATTGATCCTGCGGCGCCAGGCGGGTGACCACCGCCACGTTTCCGCCCACGCGGGCCGCTGCCAGAGCGCCGCACAGCACGGCGCTGCCGGGCGCGACGCGCTGTGCCCCGCGATAGGGCAGCACCTCATCGAAACACATATGGCCGATGAAGATGATATCGTACGGGCCGGTGTCAAGACTCACGGGGCGCCTGCCGGGGTTGGGTCAACCTTTGACGGAGCCCGTGAACGCGCCTCCGACGACGTACCGTTGCGAGATCAGAAACACGATCACCACGGGCACGATCATGATCAGCCCGGCCATGGCCGCGTCGGCCTGTTGGAATTTAAGCAGCCCGGGAGTGGTATTAAAACCGGGCCGGATGGCCGAGGTGCTGGCGATCATCGATTGCAGGCCGACGGGCAGGTTGTAGAGCTTGCTGTTGTTTAACATCACCCAGGGGCCGAAGAAGTTGTTCCAGTTGGCGTTGAAGCTGATGAACGCCAGCAGGCCGAGCAGAGGTTTGGCCAGCGGCAGGCCGATAAAGCGGAACAACAACCACTCCGAACAGCCGTCCACCCGCGCCGCGTCCAACAGATCCACCGGCAGACTGGAACTGTAATACACGTACGTCAGATAGACGCCGAACGGGAAAAAACAAGCCGGCAGAATGACCGCCCAGGCGGTATTGATCAAATGCACCAGATTCAACTCCAGGAACAGCGGCAGGACCATCGCCGAGGGAGGCAGGAGCATGGTGATCAGTGTGAGCCACAGCAGCGGGATCCGGCCGGGAAAGCGCGCCACGGCCAGGATATATCCCGCCGGAATGCTGATGGCCATGCCGATCAACAGCGACGATACCACGTAGATAACCGAGTTTCCAAACCACAACCAGATCTCGCCATGCACATAGGCGTTTACATTCTTCCAAGACTCGAGAACCGTAGTCCATGAACCAAACGCGAGCGGATTGAGCGAAATGATCTCAAATTGGTCCTTGGATGGCGCGAGCAGCAGCCAGAGGAGCGGCAAGCCAAAGTAAAGCGCGAACAGCAGCAATATCGCGAAACGCAGGAAGTAGCCGACGGGTCCAATATCACCGAATGTCCGCCGGCTGAAAACTTTTAACCGCTGCAAGGCGGTTGGCGTGGCGTCCGTGAGGGGGGTCGTTTCAGACATGGCGTAACGCTCCTTGATCGGAAGAATCCTGTTCCCTTAGGCTTTAATATCGAAAAAGCCCGTCCAGCGAATGACGAAATAGGCGGCGCCCAGGCCAACCGCCAGCATCAACAGCGACATCGCCGCGGCCGCGCCGAAATTGCCCAAATCAAAAGCAAAGGAGTATGCCAGCTGGTTGGGCGCCCATTGCTGGGGCACATTGGCGCTGATCCAGGTTGTGCCCATCAGCTGCGGCTCCACAAACAGTTGAATATTGCCGGCAAAAATCAGAATAAATTGGTAAATGATATACGGCCGGATCAGCGGGAATTTAATGTACAAAGCCTGTTGCCAGGCGTTGCATCCGTCGATCTTGGCGGCTTCCAGGACTTCGGTGGAAACACCTTCCAAAGCGCCGTACTGAATGGCGATCCACATGCCCGCGCCGGAGAAGAACCCGATGACGGTGAAGATAATGGGCAGACGCTCCGGAGCAATGAGCAAGTCGAAACTATCGTAGCCAAGGGCGCGCTGGATGAACCCGAAGGGGCTCATCGCCGGGGAGAACATAAAGATGGCCAGCAGCAGGAGCGCCGGCCCCGTCACCGCGCCGGGAATGAAATAGAGGGTGCGCAAAGCGGAGGAAAGCCGGCCGGGCCGCATGTGCAGCAACAAGGCGATCAGCACGACCAGGGCGATCCCCAACGGCACCGAAACCACCAGGAACTCCGCAATGTTGGCCATCGTGTCGAGGAAGCGAAAGTCGGAAAAGGCCGTGACATAGTTCTTCAATCCGGCCGCAAAATAGCGCGGCACACCGGATTTAAAATCGGCAAAACTGATCAAAAACGCATAGATCCCCGGTCCGAGACCAAAGGCCACCATGAACAAAAAATACGGCAAGGCAAAGAGATAGGTGCTCAGACTTCGCCGCCATTTATAGTTCAAGCCGGAAGCGGCCTTGGATATCAAATGGGACATGACCATTACTCCTTTGTCCAACCCTTCCATCCCGCTTGGGGATCAAGGTCTGTCCGGCCGCCGTTCCTTCGGCCCCCTTCCCGCAACCAAGATGCGGGAAGGGGGCTCAAAAAGAAGGAGGAGAACAGGAGATGGGGTTGGACTTTTCCCCGGATTCCGTTATTTGGAGATGACGTTATACCCTTCGGTTTGTGCCAATGGAGAGAGCAGATCGAACACCTTTGACAGAACCGATTCGATCGTCGCCTTGTCCTGATAGGCGCCCTTGACCACCTGGGATAACGGGCTGATGAGGTCAAAGCGCGGCCACTTGTCCAACGGCGTAAGGTTGCCCGCCGCTTCCTGCATTACCGGGAACGGGTCGTTGGCAAAAATGGCATTGCTGGAGACCTGGGTTTGGAACAAAGCCTGGATCGGCCGGTAAGCCGGGAAGTTCGGGATGGTCGCCCACAGTTCTTCACTGGTGGTGAGCCAGACGACCAGCTCCGCGGCCAGCTTGGGGTTCTTGGTGTGGCGCGAAACGGTCCACGCCGCGCCGCCCATCGCCGGAGCGGACGGTTTTTCCTGATCCGCCCATTTCAGCGGGGCAGCGACGCCCAGCTGATGATCGGGGGTCTTGTAGTACGTGCCGTTGAAGACGCCCCACGCCCACGAGGCCATGGAGACCATCAGGACCTTGTTCTCGTTCTGCTGCGTGACAAAGGTCGCGTCGAAGAAATCGGTGTTCCACAGGGTCTTGTTCGCGATCATGTGGTCCACCAGTTTCGCGGCGCGGATGCAGCGCGGGTCGCTCATATTGATGTTGATCGTGTTGTCGTCCACCAATTCGTGGGTCGGGCAGCCGCTGGCTTCGAAGAAGGAGAGGAACGTCCACCCGTCGCCGAAGGTGCCCAACACATAGCCGGGATGCTCCTGGGCGACCTTGTCGCTCAGGGCTTGCAGTTCTTCGAACGTCGTGGGGACGGCATACCCGAACTGGTCCATGACCGGCTTGTTGTAGTATAGAACGAACTGAGCCAGGTCGTTGCGCACGCAGTAGATCGCATCGCCGAAGGTGCAGCCGGCCATGCCGTCGTAATTGTTCAAGGTCTCGGCGGGGATCCACGGTTTGAGGTCGAGCGGGAAGTTGTGGGCCGCATCGGCCACGCGTCCGACCAGCCGCGGCTCGGCGAAGACTACATCCGGCCAGCCCTGATCGGTGTTGTTGAAGAGCAGGACTTTGGACGGGAACTGTTCCCGGTCCACGATGGCCTCTTGGATGAGACTGGCCTTATCGGGATTCGCCGCTTTATAGGCATCGATGTACGGCTGGCGGTCCTGGTCAATCCAGACGGTGATGGGAGCATTGTCATCGTACGGGTTTTCAGTGGGTTCCGATGTAACGGTGATCACCTGCGGCGTGCCCCCCACCATCTGGGTGACGACCACCGGGCCGGCCGCTGGGCCGCAAGCGGCCAGAACGATCGCCGCCACAGCCAACAAACCCGCGATTTTCAAAATGCGCTTGTGCATTTTTCTTCCTCCTTTAGGATGAACGCGCTTGAAGCTCTGATGAACAAAGGATGAACAAAATGTATATGCTTTTTGGTTCGACACCTCCTAACAGGCTCGCGCTTTATGCTTGTCCGTTGGTGGAAAAAAGAGCGGATACGAAATGTTCGCCGACGGGCTTTCCAGCGCACCTGTTGGAATCCGCCTTTGGCAACCTAAAACACGGCGGATTGCTGTTTTTCACAGTGTCATGGTATATAGTTCCTAAAATCCCTTGCGCCACGATCGCGCCAGAGTCGCGCCATGCCTATGGAATCCGCTGATTTTCGAAAACTCGTCAAAGACGCCCTGGAACATTTGTACGATACGGCCTATCTGGAAGTCCACCCTCTCCTGCCGCATCTCACGGGCGGCTCGGACACGGTGAACCGCGCAACGCACGCCCAGAAACTGCGGAGCCTTCTAAAGGAAACGATTGAAATGCTGCGTCCGCCGCAGGGCATGCCTTCCCGGTCGCCGGATTGGCGCAGCTATTTAGCCCTCCGCTACCGGTATGTGCAGGAAATGACGGTCGGGCAGGTCGAAAGCGAATTAGGATTAAGCCGCCGGCAACTCCAGCGCGAAATCCAAAGGGGGTTGGAGGCGCTTGCCTCGGTCCTCCGGACACGTCACGGCGAAGAATCGACGACCGCATCGCCGGTGGAACCGGCAGCTCCCGTTCCTGCGCCGGAGCTGGAAAGCGAGTTGGATCAATGGGAGCTTGTCCGTCAGGCCTGTGAAGTGCGCAGCCTGATCGATGACGCGCTCAGCCTGCTGAAAGCGGCGCTGGCACCGCAGCAGGCCGCCATCCTGGTGGACTTGCCGGATTCTTTGCCTCCGGTGCTCGTGGACACCACCATGGCCCGCCAAGCACTGCTGATAACCGTTCGTTTGCTCATTCAACAGAATACCGGCCCGATCCGCTTGACCGCGGTTCGGCAGGGCGAATTCATCGAGATTCAACTGCACGCCCCGGCCGGCGTTGTCCGCCCGGGGAAAAATGATTGGGAAGCGCCCCGCCTTTTAATTGACAGACAAGGGGGAGTCTTATCGGTGGAAGGCGGGCAGGATCTTGAATGGCGGGTGTGTATCCGCCTGCCCTTGGGAGGCCAGACCCGGGTGCTGGTGATCGACGATAATCCGGCGATCCTTCAGTTATTTGAAAGATACCTGACTCCCCAGCACTATGAAATCATCAAGGCCAGCAGCGGCACGGAGGTCCTCTCACTGGTTAACGAAAGCCGTCCGGCGGTGATCATCCTGGACGTGATGATGCCCAACCTGGACGGCTGGCAGGTATTGCGCACTCTGAAAGAGAATCCGGAGACGGCCAAAACGCCCGTTATCATCTGTTCGGTTCTCAAGGAATCCGACCTGGCGCTATCGCTCGGGGCGGACGCATATCTCAAGAAGCCGGTGGAACGGTTGGCGTTGCTGGCGCAGGTTGAACGTCTTCTAAATCCGGCAATCCCCGCCTAGGCAGCGCCCCGATCAGAATTTCCAGATATTTAACCACTTCCGCCACCGACGCCTGTTCCCCGCGAAGCAATCTCAGATCCAAACCTTCGGCGGACCGGTTCAGGATCGGGGATTCATTTCCCAGCATGATCACAGGGATATCCGCCAGGCCGGGGCTTTTCCGCATTTCCTCCACCACCGTCAAGCCGGTGGCCCCGGTTTTCAACCAATCCAGCAGCACCAGATCCACCGGTTCCCGCCGCATTTGAGTCAAAGCCTCCTCGCCGCTCCAGGCTTTGGAAATGCAGAAGGATCCGCCGGCCTGCAACATCCGGCTGACCAAATCCACCAGCGCCGGATCTTCGTCCACGACCAGCACGCTCCGAACCGGATGGTCCAGTCCGTCGATTGCTTCGAACAACCGCTGCCGCGTGACGGGTTTGAGCAGGAAATCCCGGACTCCCAGCCTCTGAGCCCCCAACAGTTGACCCGGAAGCTGAACGGTAATGACGGGCAGATCCGGCGGCACGGGCAAACCCTGTTCGGCATTTTCCGCGCCCTGGCGGTCGACGATCAACGCTGCGGGCCGGTACCGTTCGATCAATTCCGGCAGGCCGGCCGTGCGCTTTACTGCGACCACTTCGTACTGGCTCAAATGACGCCGGACCGTGTTCAGCAGGATCAAATCCGGTTCCACGATGAGCACGGTCTTGCGGTCCGGCGGCCCGGCTTGAGTCCAGTCGTCCCGCTCCAGTCCGGATTGCCTGTCGCCACCGACCGGCAGTGTGAAATAAAACGTCGAACCCTGGCCTGGCTGGCTTTCCAACCACATCCGCCCGTTGTGCAGTTCTACCAGCCGTTTGCTGAGCGGGACCCCCAAACCGGAGCCTTCGTGTTTGCGGCGGATGGAACTGTCCACCTGGCCGAATTCATCGAAGACTTTGGCGGTATCTTCGGCCGCAATGCCGATGCCGGTGTCGGCCACCGCCACCTGCACCGAACGCCCCTTCATTTGCGCGGTGATGGTCACGCCGCCGGTGGTCGTAAACCGGCTGGCGTTGGTTAAAAGGTTGATCAGCACCTGGCGAATCCGCGTGGCATCGATTCGCACCTTTGGCAGACCCGGCGCAGCCTTAACCCGCAAATACAACCGCTTGGCATGGAAGAGGTCCTCCATCATCGCCACGGATTCCGCGATGACTTGTTCGATGGCGGTCTCCTCGACGGTCATCCCCAACCGGCGCATGTCCATCGCCGTCAGATCGAGAATATCGTCTATCAGCGACAGCAGGTGCCGGCTGCTTTGGTAAATCTGCTCTATATCGCCGCGCAGAACGGGGGACCACCCGACCCCCGCATAGGTTTCCGGCGCATTGGCCATGGTTTCGCTGAAGCCGATAATGATGTTCAAGGGTGTGCGAAGTTCGTGGCTGATATTGGCGGCGAACGCCGTCTTGAGCCGGCGCGCCTCCTCGGCGGCGCTGCAGGCTTCGATCAACGCATAATTCATTTTTTCAATGCGCTGGTAGGCATCCTCCAGTTGCTTGAGCGTGCGGGCTTGCGACGCGCGCTCGGCGCGCAATTGTTCCAGAAGCGTCCGGGCCTGCAGGTACGTGGCGCGCATCCAGCCCAGGGCCGCGACCAGTTGGCGCGCGCTCAGCCAAATGACGAAGGCGGTCAAATAGATGAGGAAATTCGGAACGAGGATTTCGGAATAATCCAGCCAGCCGGCGCCCTGCAGGCGGGCGACGCCGGCCACTGCCAGGCTGGCCAGCGCAGCCACCAGGAAGACGCTCCAGGTTAATTCCAGCAATCCGGCGGCGATCACGACCAGCGGGAAAAAATACTGCGCCGGGCTGTCCGGAAAAAAAAGCTTCCAGCAGACAATGGCGCTCATAAGGGTCAGCGTAAGGCAAACCAGAGCCCCCCGCCGGTGAACCGAGCTCAATTTGGCGCTCCCGAGCGCGCCTCCCAGCAGGAAAACGGTCACCAAAAAAAATCCCGTTTGATGAAAATGCAGGGATGCCCAGAGCGTCAGCCATCCGATGAACCCCATGATCACGGTCATGGACAACACGATGTCCCGCCGAAAAACATCCACGTCTTCCGAGTCGGCGAGGGATGCGAAGAGCGGCGGCTTTTTTTTAGCGTTCATTTGGTTTGCCAGCCCTTTTCAAAAAAAAACTTACCGGCAGGCGGAATCCATCCAACCCCAACGATAAAATCCGTCTTCGTCGCATGGCATCAGTTATTCCCATCCGTTGCCGGGTGGAAAGGGCACATCCGAAGGGCGTCATTCAGGCGGGATTTTTCGGATGCGCCGCGCTTTTTCACTGCAGGGCGGCTTCATCCCGGTTCCGGATATCCGGTCCCGGATCACAGTGCATGGGAGGATTAACCCATTAAGCCGCGCGGGAAGGTAGAGGGCGGCGTCGCGTGGCCGATGGCGATGGGGAAGCGGAAAAAGGCGCCGATCATTGCTCCCAACAGGATGCCGCAACCTCCCGATATCCCCACCATAACGGGAGACGAGCATAACGCCGGCAGGACCTGCCGGCGTAGCGGAGAGGCCTTCATCCCGAAATCAGAATCATATTGGCATACTGGATCGTATCCGCCGTACGGATCAATCCGATGGCTTGCGGCACCCGTTTTTTAAACTCGATGTGCGGCTCGTAGACTACGGGGATGCCGGCGGCGCTTTGCGCGAATCGGGCTTGCACGTCCGGCCCGTTCTGGTCGAGGAACTCTTGCGCCATGTGGATCTGAGCGATATGAAAATTGGGGCGGATTGCGTCCAGCACCTGCAGCACGGTTGGAATGCCCTCCACCAGGGATATATCGACCGTCTCGATCGCCGGCCAGAAAGGGAACCCCCGGTCGGCGATCACCAGCATGTTGGTATGCCGGACGCGGGAAAGCAGCGAATTGATCTGCGGATTGAGAATGCCTTGGAGGATCATGCGATGAAACCGCCTTTCGTCGATGTCGGTTGGCCTGTTGCCGGCACGCACGGCTGACGCCAGGCGGGGCTCACCCCCCATGCCCACGGGACGTATCTCAATGCAATTCTATTCGAAAAGATAATAATGGAAGGGACGGCCTCAATCCGCGGGAGCCCCTCCTTTGGCCGGGTTCGGCTTCCGCATTTTCAGGATTCTCGGAGCGGGTAGGCTGGAGCGCAATCGCTCCAGACCTACCCGCTCATGCCAGAAAGGAGGGAACCGCTCAATCACCCCTCGCGGGAACAAAGCGGGGGGCATCGCACTTTCTCCTCCCGGAACGGGAACTTAATAGAGCACGTTCTTGGCTTCCTTGGAATCAATGTTGTCCTTGGTCACCATCAGGAATCCGGTGTCCAAAGTCTTGGCAACCGTCTTGCCCAGGAAGGCGACTTCATAGGCGGTCTTGACTCCCAAGTAGCCCATATTGTAGGAGCTTTGAACGGCGATGGCCAGCAGCGTGCCGTCCCGGACGAACTCCTGCAGGGCGCTGTTGCCGTCGAAGCCGATCGCCACGATCTTCCCCGAGAGACCCGCGGTCGCGATCGCGCGGGCCATGCCGATGGCGGTCGGTTCGTTGGCGCCGAAGATGCCGACCAGGTCGGGGTTGGCATTCAGCACATCCGTGGTCTGGTTGAGCGCGGTGGGCATATCCGCGTTGGAGTACTGGGTCGTGACGATTTCCAGTTTCGAGTTCGCGGCGATATAGTCCTTGAATCCGCCCACCCGCCCGATCTCGGAACCGACGCCGGCGACGTACGACATCACGGCGATCTTCCCGGTGTCGCTGCCGGTCATGGCCTTCACGCCGTCGATCATCGCCTTGGCGCACGCTTCTCCCGCCGCCTTGTTGTCGGTGGCAAGGAACGAGGCATAGTTGGCCTCGTCACCGGCCAGCAGCGAGTCGATGATGATGACGGGGATCCCCGCGTCCTTGGCCTTTTTCACGGCCGGGATGAGGGCATTCACGTCCGAGGGAGCAAGCACGATCGCCTTGACGCCGCGGTCAATGGCGCTCTCGACCATGCCGATCTCCTCGTTCACGTTGCTCTCGGACTGGGGGCCCAGGAAGGTGACCGAGAGTTTCGGTGTCTGCGCCTTGAGCTCGTTCTGCGCATCGATCGCACCCGTCTGCACGTTCTGCCAAAAGCTGGAGTTGCCGGTCTTGACGATGACCGCAATCTCCCCGCCCTCGGCGGCCTTGGCTCCACCGGTTGCTCCGCAGGCGCTGAGCAACACCATGGAAAGGACGGCCAGTCCTATCGAAATGAACCGCATCTTCTTCATAAGCTTCTCCTTTGTCTTGGCTTGCGCTCGGTCCAGGCGGACCGGGTTACCCGAATAGGAAAACCTCCTCGACGCGCCGGCACGGACGGGGCCGTTTCTCACTTGCGGCTCCGGAGCTGGTCGACCGTCACGGCGCCGATGACGACGAGGCCGATGACAATCTGCTGCATGAAGTAGTTTGCCCCCGCCATCGTCAGCCCGACGGTGAGAATCCCGATGATGAACGACCCGATCACCGTTCCTCCCACCGTGCCCATGCCCCCCATGAAGCTCGTGCCGCCGATGACGGCGGCGGCGATGGCGTTCATCTCGTAGCCGATGGCGCTGTTGGGCTGGGAGGTGACCATCCGTGAGGCGAGGATGATGCCGACCAGGGCCGCGAGGGTCCCGCAGATGACGTAGCTGATGACCTTGACCTGGCCGACCTTGATCCCGGCCAGCCGCGCCGCCTCCTCGTTCGATCCCACCGCGTAGGTGTACCGGCCGATCCGCGTCTGGCTCAGGATGAAGTGAAAGAGAAAGGCCACCCCGATCATGATCAGCACCGGGATGGGGATCCCGGGGAATTCCTGCCCGGTT
>CAZYSF010000572.1:0-2125 GCA_964649635.1 uncultured Anaerolineales bacterium
CGCCGAGAACGGCGACAGCCATCCCACCCCGGCCGGCAACCGGAAGGCCACCGGCGAATTCGTGCCGCTCTTGAATTATTTCCATCACCGCTGGCGCGGATAGAACACTCCGCACTTCACCGGCGCCGGTTTCGGATTAACAGGGCCGGGGAACAGCGGAAGTTCCCGTTGTTGCTGGACATCCATGCCGAATTGATGGACAATTACACCGGTCCCCGCCGGAGAAATCGGACGACATCGGCGGCCGTGGAGGGTTCATGTTCGAATTTCTTGGCGCGCTGATTAATTTCCTGATCCGCCTGCTGGCCGTACTGCTGTGCTTCGCCTTCCTGGTCACGATCGTCATCGTATTGCTGCTGGTCAATGCGGATTCCATGCTGCTGTCTCCCGCGGTTTACCAGAACGCGCTTGTCCGCGAGCGGATATACGACCGCCTGCCCTCCCTGGCCGCCGAACAGATCTACACAAGCATGCACCCGTCCGGGGAAGGGGTGACCTGGGAAGGCGGCGGGAATCCGCTGCAATACGCCGGTCCGGAAGCTCAGAGTTGTTCGATGGACGCCCTCGGCGAACCGGCCTTCCGCGATATCCTCGGCGGGTTGCGCCCCCCCACCCCGCAGGAAATCTCCGCGATGGCCGAGTGCGGCGTGGGTCCCTCGCAAGCCGGCGCAAGCGGCGCGCCGGAATTCTTCAAGGTCCTGAGCATCGACCAGTGGGGGTCGATCCTGCGCACGCTGCTTCCGGCGGACTGGCTCCAGCGCCAGGTGGAAAGCGTTCTGCAACAGACGTTCACCCTCCTCGATACGCCCGGCGCGGCGCTTGCGATCACGATCGATATGCGGGATTTCAAAACGCGCCTGACCGGCCCGGCCGGCACGGACGCGATGATGCAGATCATCCAATCCCTGCCTCCCTGCAAGGCCGACTACATTCCGGATCCCTCCGACCCCTCCAGCATGTTGGAATGCAAACCGCCCGACGAAATGATTGCCGTGATCCAACCCGGGATTACTACCGCCTTGGGCGAGGCCGCCGAGACAATTCCCGATCAATTGGATCTCCTCGAGTCAGTCCGCGCTTCGGGCGCCCTGAACCTCGAGCAAGCCGGGCTGCCGATCGGGCCGCGGCAGATCCTCCAGATCGGCCGCGTGATTGTGCGCCTCAGCCCGATCCTGTGCATCGGCATTCTGATCCTGGTCACACTGCTGGTGGTGCGTTCGTGGCGGGGATTCCTGCGCTGGTGGGGGATTCCGATCCTGGCGGCCGGCATAGGCGTGGTGCTGACCGCGATCGTCATCTGGGTCGGACTGGACGTGGTGATCTCGCTCGGGCGGGAGAATCTTCCGGCGACCATCTCCCCCGGCATATTCGACACGGGCGGCGGCATTTTGGTGTTTATCGCCCACCGGTACGCGCTCGTCACCGGCGGCGAGGGGATCGTCCTCGGGTTCATCGGCCTCGGATTGGTCGTGCTGTCCTTCTTCGTCGGGCGCGGCAAGCGCCCGGCTCCGGCGGCACCGCCGCCCGCCGCGGCTTATACTCCCGCGCCGGATGACACCCCGCGGGCAAGCGGCATCTTCGGGTAAATATCCAAAACCCTTTCACCGCGAAGCCGCAAAGGACGCGAAGGTTTTTAAAAAATTAATACTTAGCGCTCTTGGCGGCTTTGCGGTAAACAGGTCTTCCCCGAATTATTCCGGAACCGTCTCCCCCGCGCGCTGGTCAGCCGCAAAGTTCCAGGTCCGGCCGATATCCTCGACGATGCGGGTCGAGGGGATCACCACCCGGTCGGCGGGCCGGTATCATCGGACAATATTGCCCGGGCATGAGGGCACCCGGCTTTTTATCCCCGCTTAAGGTACCCCGGAAACTCGTTCCAATATACAATTCCTATGGGCTCTCGAAGCCTGTTCGACCGACCCTGCCGGAAGAAACCGGCGCTGACGCAGGAAATAACAATTCCCTGCCAGAGGATACGGGCGATGAAAAAATCCACACTGGCCCAATTGACCAACCGCGATAATATGCTCATCCTCACTTATGCTCCGGCCGGGCTCGGGCACCTGCGGGTGACCGATGCGCTCTACGACGGCCTGCCGAAAATCGTCAACCCTGTCGTGCTTGG
>CAZYSF010000573.1:0-9562 GCA_964649635.1 uncultured Anaerolineales bacterium
CGGCGAGGGCGCGTTCGTCCCCTGCCTGCATTCGGTCGGCGCGCCGCTGGCACCCGGCCAGAAGGACGTCGCCTGGCCGTGCAACGCCGAGAACAAATACATCGTCCACTTCCCGGAGGAGCGTTCGATCTGGTCCTACGGAAGCGGATACGGCGGGAACGCGCTGCTGGGCAAGAAATGCTTCGCGCTGCGGATCGCCTCCACGATGGCCCGCGCCGAAGGCTGGCTGGCGGAGCACATGATGATCGTCGGGGTGCAATCCCCCGACGGCCGGAAGACATACGTGGCCGGCGCCTTCCCGAGCGCGTGCGGGAAAACGAATCTGGCGATGTTGATCCCGCCGGCCGGGTTCGAAGGCTGGAAGGTGACCAGCGTCGGCGACGACATCGCCTGGCTGAAGCCGGATGCCGACGGCCGGCTGCATGCGATCAACCCGGAGACGGGGTATTTCGGCGTGGCGCCGGGCACCTCGATGCAATCCAACCCCAACGCGATGATGGCTATCGCCCGGAATTCGATCTTCACCAACGTCGCGCTTACGCCCGACGGCGACGTGTGGTGGGAAGGCATGACCAAGGAGAAACCGGCCGAGCTGATCGACTGGAAGGGGCGGCCCTGGACTCCCGCCTCGGGCGAGCTGGCCGCCAACCCGAACGGGCGCTTTACCACCCCGGCCTCGCAAAACCCGGTGATCGATCCGGACTGGGAGAACCCGGCCGGCGTACCGATCTCCGCCATCCTGTTCGGCGGCCGCCGGAGCAAGGTGGTGCCGCTGGTGTACCAGGCGCGCGACTGGGTGAGCGGCGTGTACCTCGCCGCCACGCTCGGGTCGGAAACTACCGCCGCGGCCGCGGGGGCGACCGGCCAGGTCCGGCGCGATCCGTTCGCCATGCTTCCCTTTTGCGGCTACCATATCGGGGATTACATTTCCTACTGGCTCTCCTTTAAATCGAAAGGCCTGCAGCTCCCGCCGGTCTTCGGCGTGAACTGGTTCCGCAAGAACGCGGAGGGCAAATTCAGCTGGCCCGGCTACGGGGAAAACATGCGCGTCCTGGAGTGGATCGTGGAGCGAGCCAACGGAGCGCGCGATGCCGTCGAGAATCCGCTTGGGTTCGCCCCGCGCTACCAGGATTTGAACTGGAAGGGACTCGCGGGCTTTCGCGAGGCGGACTTCCGTGAAATCACGGCGATCGACCGGGATGCCTGGAAGGATGAGGTCCGGTCCCATCAAGCGTTCTTCCAAACGATGGGGGATAAATTCCCGTCCGAGCTGGAAGCGGAACGGAAACGGCTGGCGGACGCATTGGACTAGGAGCGAACCGGCACCGGGAACATACAAAAATAAAAACCGGCCAATCCAAATTATGGGTTGGTCGGTTTGATTCCCCCCAAGCTCTCCATCCCATCCCACCTCCCCCCTTTCGCTCCGCTCAAGGGCATGCTATCCCCTCCTCCCTTCCCGTAATACGGGAAGGGAGGAGGGGGACGGCCTCCCGGCAAAACCCGCCGGGAGGCCGGGGGAGGAGAGATGGGATGGACCATGATAAATACTCCACCGATATTACCTTCTCGTTCCACGTACTACCATAGGCAGTGGTCTTAATTGCCGATATAAAAATCGGAAGGCAAATGGGGAGACCACAAGGGAGAGGTTCTATGTTGGCTTTGCGACCAATGTTCGAACACGTTTCCATAATTCGGGCGAGGTCAACGGCACACCGGCGAAGCCCGCCAACACGCTCCAGGGGGCGATAAGGATAAGGTAATACCGCTGCCAGGCAAGCGTATTTACGATCAACAGTCCGAGCGCCGGAACCCCCAGCCACAAGGCCAGGAACAATCCCTCCCATCCGCGCCGCTGCCACACCAGGGCCGCCGACCCGATGACCGCAAGCGCAGCCAGGATCACCCCCCACGCCATCCCGCCCCCGCGCCCGTCCAGAAACGCGGCTTCATAGGCCCGGATCTGCGACTGCTCTGCCTCCAGCGTATCCCACACCAGTGATTCATAATACTGCGTCCGCGCCGAAAGCATCTGATCCGCCATTTCCCCAAGCCGGGATCCGAACGTCGGCAGGTCCAACCCCAGGGAGTTATGCACGCGCGTCAGCGCCGCCCTTTCCGCGATGATGATCCGGACGGGCTGGCAGATCGAGATCCAGGCATCCGGGCGGGCAAGGGTTAATCCGATTACCGCCGCAGCGGGCAGGGCCCGAAGGATCCGGCCTTTCCACCCCGCTCCGGCGATCATGATCGAAAAACAAAATGCGGAAAGGGCAAGCAGCATCAGCCAATGGAGCGGGAAGGACCACCAAACCGGCATCAGCAGATAGAAAACCGAAAGCCCCAGCAAACCGGAGCCCGACAATCCGGCGAGGAGACGAAGCCGTGTTGCTCGATTTTCCTGCGGCAGCCGTTCTCCGCCGGGGGAGCGGGCGATGTGGAACGCCAGGGCGAGAAAGACAGGCGCGAGGATCAGCGCCGATGTATGTTTGCTTGCCAAAGCGCATCCGCTGAAAACGCCAAGCAGGCAGTATCCCAGAAGGATCATTCCGCGCCGGGGAGCTCCCGACCGCATTTCCCGGGCCAGCAGCAATCCAGCGTACACCACCAGCGAGGTGAACAGCAGCATCGCCCCCTCCTGCATCGCCCGCCGGCCGTTGACGAGGACGGCGGGCGCGGCGGCAAACAGGAACGCGGCGAGCCACGCCGCGGGACGCGACCGCGAGAGCAGATGCGCAATCGCAAATACGACGAAAACGCTGAGCGCGGTAAAGAGCGTGGAGGGAATTCGCGATATGTTCAACAGCGCCTCGGAAGGCATATTTCCGGCCCGGACATTGTATTCCCACTCATCGGCCCCCCGCGGGTACCATCGCCAGAATCCGTTTATATCAGAGCGATCCATCCCCGCGGCCGTCCACGCCAGCCCAATCGTGAGCGGATTCGCCGCGCCGGTCAGGACCCGTTGATACTGCTCGTCGGATCCAAAATCAGGAGCTTTGCGATAAACGACTTTTTGGACATCGCGATCCTGGAACAGGTACGCAAAATCCTTGCTGAGGCGGATGAACGTGGATTCGTCGCCATGAAATGGAACCCGGGACAGACCCAGAAAAACATAAACGCCCAAACATGAGAGAAACAGCAGATCAAGAAACCGGGGAAGCGTGCGGAAATCCTTTAATCCATTCATCATTATTCCATCGCTCCTTCACCATTATTCCCGCGCAACCGTTTTAATCAACCGAAATCCGGCTCAGCCGATGAGCATCAACCCGATGGCGATAAATACCGCGAATGCCAAGACCACGATCCCGATAATGATGGTGATCCGTCTTTCCTTGAGCCGCGCGCGTTCCGCCGTCTCAGCCGCGCGCTGCCGGCGGCGGCGATCCGCCTCGTGCAGGGTTTCCAGCCGCGCCTGGGATTCGCGTTCCTCGTTCTCCTTGAGCGCGGAAACACTCCTGACCATCTCCTGCCGGCGGAGGTCGAAGGACGCGCCGACCGGGCGGAAGGCGTGCGCCAGCGGATCCAATTCCCGCCCGCACCCGGCGCACCGTTCCGCGCCGCTCCAGTTGACCAGGCGGCAGCCCGGGCAGGAAGCCGTCAAGTCCTCGCCGCATTGCGCACAGGCGGCACCGGGCTCATTCACCCGGCCGCAGCGCGGGCAAAGCGTAAACGGCCCGGCCAGCACGCCCCCGCATCCGGCGCAGCGGACACCGCCCCGGTTATCGGGCGGAGAAGCTGTCTGACAATCGGGGCAGATCAGTTCCAAAGCATTCGCCATAGGCCAATCCGGGTGGAATTGTACCGTTTTTTCCCAAGCAGAATGCTGTGAAAAACAGGATGCGGCACGACGGCACGCCCCTTCTCCGCGCCGCTTCCGCTTGACACAATCCGCCGGGATGCGCATAATGCTGGAACCAGACCCATACTTAAAGGAAGCTCATCCCGGCCAACCGGTGCCAATGATGACAATTACCTCCGCCAAATCCCGGAACCTTACGCCCGCGCCTGAAATTCCTTCTTCTGTTCCCGAAAAAATCGAGTATCTGTTTCTTTTTCTGCTCTTCCTCAGTTGTTCCACCCCGTACCGGATATCGACCGGCGCTTTTTCCATCGGATTGACGGAAATCGGAGCGTGGGTGTTCATCTTCTGGCGCTGGATAACCGGGGAACGCGCCGAAGAGGAAACCGGACGGACCGCGCGCTGGTTGACCTGGGGTCTGCGGGCGATCGCCGTCTGGGCCGGCATCCTGTGGCTTATTTCCGAGAACTGGGCGGGGCGGCGCGAGATGTTCTATGACTGGCTGCTTGCGGCATTGGTATTTTCCGCCGTTTTACGATCTCCCATAAGGGATTCAAAACGCCTCGCCCTGATATTTGTGCTGGCGGCGCTTCCGAACGCCATTTTGGGGGTGATGCAGCACTTTTCGGGAATCGGCCTGGCGCCCAAGGACTTCTCAGGCTGGAGCAGAGGCGCGGCATTCTTCCCGGTCTACGGATTTTTCGGCCACTCGAACGATCTGGCGGTGTTCCTGTATTGGCCCTTCCTGATGGCCGCAGGATTGATCTTCTCCCGGAAGGGGTGGAGCCGGCTGATGTACGCGGTCCTGACCGTACTTTTCGGATTGGCCTTGTATTGGACGGTTTCGCGCGCCACCCTGCTCACGCTGGGGGTAATGGTGGTGATCCTCGCCATGATGTATTTCCTTCCGCGCCGCAAGGCGTTTTTGACGGCAATGGCCGCAGGCCTGGGGGCGGCCGTCCTGCTCCTGGCGGGGATCTTTCTTTCTCAACCTTTGTCCCGGATCAACCGGATCCTCAGCGGGCGGCTGGATTTGTGGGGCGGCGCGTTGCAAGTGATCTCGGGGGATCCCTGGCTGATGCCGTTCGGATACCTATACCTCTCCGGTTCCCACAACGGCTTTTCAGTGTTCTGGCTGCCGCACAACATCTATCTGCTTTCCTGGATTGAATACGGATGGCCCGGCCTTCTGCTGCAGATCGGGATGGCGGCCTTCTTCCTTGCCGGCGGCTTGAAGCGATACGCGGGCTTGCGCCTGCACCCCGCCGCCGCCTGCTTGTGGGCCGGCCTGGCGGGATTGTTCCTGATTAACGGGATGGCCAGCCTGTATTTCCACGAACCGTATGTGATCGTTAATTTCATTTGCGTGGCCGCGATCTGGGTTTTCCAGATTCGTGAAATTGATTCAACGCCCGCCCTCCCCCAGGCCGATCCTCCCTCTCCGCGGAAACCGGCCCGTGCCGCGGCAACCGCGCACCCCTCCCGGCCATAACCAAGGCGACAGCGCGCATGCTGTTCCGATCCTGCCCGACGAATTTATCTTATCCCTGCCGCCCGCGCGCTGACGGACGCCTCCCCGTTTCACCCAACCCTCCCTGAAGCGCAAACGCCCCGGCCCGCCTCCGGAGTGGGATATAATTTTTAACAATGCTGCGAGGACGCCATCCAATATTTCCCGGCTTCATGGAATTAATCGCGCGATGCCGCGATGCGATGCCGCGATGCGATGCCGCGATGCGATCCCGCCGGCGGGCCGGGGATGAAATCCAACCAGCGGCCGGTTTCACCGTTTCCCCACCATCGCCGCACGGCCGCGCGGGACGGCATTCGACGGGATCCTGTCCGTCGACGTGGTCGAAAATCTCCCGAACGTGGTTGAAGCTCTGGCCGCCCCGCGGAAAATTCCGGCGGAGAATGAATGGATTTACGTCTCCACTCCGAACGCCGCAGGTATCAAAGCCCGGGTCCTTCAGGATCGCTGGGCGGAAGCCCATAATCCCAGCCACCTGTTCCTGTTCAGCCCGCGCAACCTGGCGCCTGCCCTGGAACGCAGCGGGGACCGGAAGGTTCAGGGGTTAAAATGGATCATCGATTACCGGCGCAATCCCGCCGTCTCCATCCTGCACCGGATCCTGCAAATCGCCCGGATGGACGGCGAATTGCGGTTCCTGGGGTATGCCTGAAAGGCCGGCCGCCGCGGTGAAAATCCTGCACGCGCATAATTATTACATTCAGCCGGGCGGGGAAGACACAGCCTTCTCCGCCGAAATAGCGCTGCTGCGGGACCACGGCCACGAGGTGGTGGAATATGTGGAGTCGAACCAGCGCATAAAGCCCCGCAGGCGGATTTCCCTGGCGCTGCAGACAGTATGGTCCTGGGAGACATACCACCGGCTGCGGGAGGTCCTTCGCCGCGAACGGCCGGATCTGGTTCATTTTCACAACACCTTTCCATTAATATCCCCATCGGGCTATTCCGCCTGCCGGTCGCTTTCCATTCCAGTAATCCAATCCCTCGACAATCCCAGACTGTTATGCCCGTCCGCCAATTTTTTCCGGGCGGGAAAGCTGTGCCAGGACTGCCTCGGAAAAACCCCGCCCCTCCCGGCTGTTCGGCACCGCTGTTATCACAATTCCTTCGCGCAAAGCGCCTTGCTGGCCGCCATGCTCGCCATTCACCGGTGGCGGCGGACGTGGCAGACCCAGGTGGATGCGTACCTCGTGGCGACCGAGTTCTACCGGCAAAAATTCATCGAAGGCGGCCTTCCGGCCGAAAAAATTTTCGTCAAGCCTCATTTTTTATATCAGGACCCGGGCAACCGTCCATCCGATCTCCCGGGCGGCTATGCGCTGTTCGTCGGCCGGTTGGACCCGGAAAAGGGGGTGGGAACGCTGATGACAGCCTGGGACCGTTTGCCGGGAATTCCGTTAAAAATCCGGGGAAACGGCCGGATGGCCGCCGAGGTCCAGGCGTGGCTCCGGGGAAGCGGACGCGCCAACATCGAGATGATCGGCCACCTGGCCAAAAAGAAATTGGTCGGCCGGATGCAGGGAGCGCGGTTCCTGGTATGGCCGTCGGAAGGTTACTACGAGACATTCGGGTATGCGGCGGTCGAGAGCTTCGGCTGCGGAGTCCCCGTCCTGACCAGCCGGACCGGGGTGCAGGAAGAAACGGTCAGGGACGGAGTCACCGGATTGCATTTCCGGCCGGGCGACGGCGAGGATTTGGCCGTGAAGGCCGCCTGGGCCTGGAACCACCCCGCCGAGACGGCGGCCATGGGGCGCGCGGCCCGGAACGAATACGAGAACAAGTTCACCGGGCAGGCGGCCTACCCCCGGCTGATGGAAATCTACACCCGCACGCTGGATGCTTCCGGCCGGAGGGAAGGCTGATGCCTTCCCGCGCCAACATCCTCGGGGTCCACATCAGCGCCGTCAACATGGACCAGGCGCTGGAAACGATCGACGGCTGGCTGGCGCGCCGGGAATCCAATTACGTTTGTGTGACGCCCGCGCACGTCGTCATGGATTGCCATTGGAATCCGCGGCTGCGCCCGCTCCTCAACCGCAGCGGGCTGACCACGCCGGACGGGATGGGGATCGTCTGGCTGTTGAAGTGGTACGGGCACCGGCATGTGAACCGGGTTTATGGCGCTGATCTCATGCTCGCCGTTTGCGAACAATCCCTCTCCCTTGGGCGGCGCCATTTTTTCTACGGCGGCGCGCCCGGCACAGCGGAACTCCTGATCGAACGCCTGAAAGGAAGATTCCCGGGCCTTCCGGCCGCCGGCTTTTATTCCCCGCCGTTCCGGCCGCTGACGGATTCCGAGGATCGGGAGATTGTGGAAAAAATCAACGCTTCGAACGCGGATATTGTCTGGGTGGGGATCAGCTCGCCCAAACAGGAACAATGGATGGCCGATCACCTGGGGAAGCTGCGGGCGCCGGTGTTGATCGGCGTGGGCGCCGCGTTCGATTTTCTTTCCGGCCGGAAAAAACAGGCGCCGCCGTGGATTCAACGCGCCGGGCTGGAGTGGCTGTTCCGCCTGGGGAGCGAACCCCGGCGGTTGTGGCGGCGCTATTCCCAATACCCGCTGTTCGGCCTGCTCGTCTTCCTACAAGCAATCGGAGTTACGCGGTATGATTAGGCCGGGCCCATAAATGTTCCGCCGATTTTCCGTAGATTTCGCGCTTTTCTCCATCTTCCTCGACGCGGTCCTGGTTCTGGCCAGCCTGATCCTCGCATCCGTGCTTCGGCCCCTTCTGAATTCCCTGCCGTTTATCAAGGAGATGCTGGGGATCCAAACCTTTCCGACCGTCATTTATATTATTTTCCCCCTGATATGGGTTTCCTCCTTCCTGGCGTTTTCGGTGTACGACCCGGGACGCAACTTCCGCCCGGAGGAGGAATTTACCGGCCTGTTCCTGGGTTCGCTCCTGGCGGGGATTGCCCTGGCCGGCGTGCTGTACCTTACCTACCGGGATTTCTCCCGGGCGATGTTCCTCAGTTTCCTCCTGATCATGATCTTTTCCGCGGTGGGATGGCGGCTGCTGCATAAAACCATACTCCGGCTTATCGGCCACCGGTTTTTCCGGATTCACCGCGCGCTGATCATCGGCGCCGGCAAAGTCGGCCGGGATTTGCAACAGAAAATCGCCGAGCGCCGGGATACCCGGCTGATCCTGGTCGGCCTGCTGGACGACGACCCGCAGAAACGGGCGGCCGATCCGCTGATCCTGGATACGCTCGACAACGTCCGCGAGATCGTCCGGACGCACCGGGTGGATCATGTCGTGGTGGCGCTTCCCCGCCGGGCGCACGAACGCGCCAACCGCCTGGTAGCCGACCTGCACAATCTGCCCGTCAAAGTTTACGTCATCCCCGATTATTTCGCGCTCAGCCTGCACCACGCCGCCGTGGAGGAATTCGCGGGGATTCCGATGCTGGATCTGCGCGCGCCCGCGCTCAACGATTACCAGCGCGCGATCAAGCGGACTTTCGACGTCGCCGTCACCATCCTCCTGATGCCCCTCGCCCTGCCGATAATGGGAATGATCGCGCTGGCGGTCCGGCTGGAAAGCAGCGGGCCGGTCCTGTTGCACCAGGACCGCGCCGGAGAAAACGGGCACACCTTTAAGATGCACAAGTTCCGCACGATGGTGGAGAACGCCGAATCCCTCCAGCATCTGGTCGAGCGGGAGGACGAGAACGGGCGCCTGATCCATAAAACGGCGGAAGATCCGCGCGTAACCCGCCTGGGGAAATTCCTGCGCCGGATCAGCCTGGACGAGCTGCCGCAACTCTTCAACATCCTGCGGGGCGAGATGAGCCTGGTGGGGCCGCGCCCGGAAATGCCGTACCTGGTGGAACAATACGAGCCCTGGCAGCGCAAACGGTTTGCGGTTCCGCCCGGGCTGACCGGCTGGTGGCAGGTGCACGGCCGCAGCGACAAGCCGATGCATCTGCATACGGAAGAGGATCTCTATTACATTCAGAATTATTCGCCCATCCTGGATGTGGTGATCCTCTTCAAGACCGTCAACGCGGTCTTCTCGCGGCGGGGAGCCTTTTAGGGTGCGGGGGACAGACCTCTTCCCTGTATCAAGCGGAAATATCCCCGAAAAAACCCATATTTAGCATGTTTTCAATGGGTTATAATACAAAAACGGCTCATTTGACGGGTTCCGCATCCATCGGATTGATAAAAAGGGCGGTGCTTCATTTAATCCAGAGGGAGGGATGCGCATGAC
>CAZYSF010000574.1:0-17783 GCA_964649635.1 uncultured Anaerolineales bacterium
GGTGCGCAAGCCGGCCGGCAGATCCGTCATGCGTTCCGGGTCGTCGATCAACCTGCGAAAGAGGTTTCGGCGGATTTGCTTGGCGCGGAAGGGCGGTTCTCCGATTTCCTGGAGCGCCGATTGTAGATCCGCAAACGAGAGGTCGTAAATGCAGGGCAGGGGCATCGGCTGTATTTTCCTGCGCGATAGTATCACATCTCCTTCCATCCACGAAGAACACCAAGGAAACCGGAAGGGTTCACGGAGATTATTGAAAATAATTCTTCGTGTTCTTCCGGTTTTACTTCGTGTGCTTCGTGGATTTTCGTTAACCTCGTTCAGGAGGTGATACAATTTCCCGCCATACCCCAGCCACCCGAGGTAAGAATATGGAAACGCTCTGGGATCACCGGTTCGCGCAGCGCACGCAGGCGATGACCAGTTCGGTCATCCGCGAGATTCTGAAGATCACCGCCCGGCCGGATATAATTTCCTTTGCCGGCGGATTGCCGGCGCCCGAGATATTTCCGGTCAAGGAATTCACCCAGGCCTGCGACATCGTGCTCAGTGAAAAACCCGCCGAAGCGCTGCAATACGGAATTACCGAAGGCTACCGGCCGCTGCGCGAGTTCCTTGCCAAACGGACCATCCGCGACGGCGTGACCGTCGAGACGGACAACGTCATGATCACCACCGGTTCGCAGCAGGCGCTGGACCTGATCGGGAAAATATTCATCAACCCGGGCGATAAAATCCTTGTCGAATCGCCGACCTACCTCGGGGCCCTGCAGGCCTGGAGCGCGTACGGCGCGGAATATATCGCGGTCCCGGCCAACGAAGACGGGATGCGCACCGACGAGCTGGAAGCGGCCTTGCGCGCCGGACCCAAGTTGATATACGTCCTGCCCAATTTTCAGAATCCGACCGGGGTGACCCTCTCCCTTGCGCGCCGCAGGCGCCTGATCGAGCTGGCCGATAAATACGGAGTGCCGATCGTCGAGGACGACCCGTACGGCGCGCTTCGCTTCGAGGGCGAACACCTCCCATCGGTGGTTACGCTGGACGCGCAAATGCGCGGGATGTGCTCGGGCTGCTACACCGGTAACGTGATCTACCTCAGCACGTTTTCAAAAATTCTCGCCCCCGGGCTGCGCCTGGCGTGGGTGGTCGCACCGCCAGAAGTGATTTTCCGCATGGCGCAAGCCAAGCAGGGATCCGACCTGCATACCCCGACCTTCACCCAGATGGTCGCTTACCAGGTAGCCTACGACGGTTTCCTCGACCGGCACCTGGATGTCATCCGCAGCGTGTATCACCGCCGGCGCGACATCATGCTGGATTCGATGAAGAGCACCTTTCCCGAAGGCGTGCATTGGACCCGCCCCCAGGGCGGGCTGTTTCTGTGGGTGACGCTGCCGGAATATATGGATGCGACGAAAATCCTCCCGTCCGCGGTCGAGAACAAGGTCGCCTTCGTCCCTGGAAGCCCGTTCTTCCCAATCGGCGGTGGAGAAAACACGCTGCGGATGAATTATTCCAATGCCTCCGACGACGGCATCCGTGAGGGCATGTCGCGGCTTGGAAGGACGCTGAAGCAGTTTATTCAGTAATCAACCGGCGCGATCCCACCCAATAAAAAATGCCCGGTCAACGGGCTTTTTTTATTTATTTGGAAATCTTAAAAAGGATTTCACGAGGAGCGGTCGGTACCCGTGCGAAGCATCCGGTCTGCTTATTTCAGGCCAAGCGCTTCCCTCGCTCCGGATTCATCCCTGCTCAAGAACCAGACCCGAACAGGTATGCTTCGCGGGGGCGGGCGCTCGGGGTGTCATGCTCGCGATTAATAACGCGTCACAAGGAATCCAATCGCAAATCCGCACAAAAGGCTGAAGGCGGCGAAAGGCAGGAACGCCCGGGTTTGCAGCAATCCCTCGAGCATGAATTCTGTCGTCTGGAGCGAACGGAGCGCGGTTAGCAGGCAGAATTTTCGGATGGTATACATGAGGGATCCCTCCTACTTGGATGTGCTGATCTTCACGACCCGTCCGTTTTCGTCCGCCACGACGCGCACCACGCGCGACATCGGGCCGGCGGGAGTTTGGACCCGCGCTTTGTAGACCAGGGTGGAGCGCTTGTCGCCCGACGCGATCGATGGGCGCGTGCCGCGCATCTCGGGATACTCCCTGTACACGCGCTGACTGATTTTTTCTACGGCGGAACATTCAATCGACATGGCAGGCCTCCGGGTCGGACGGATTTAGGCAGTTGGGTGGAATGCGCGGGCCGAGGGCTGCGCTTCGGACGGGCGAAGACGCCGGCGCAAGAAGGCCGGGATCTCCAGATCCTCGCCGGAACACACCGCTTCAGGATTCTCCTCATCCGCGACGATCGTGCTGGTCATCGGTCCCCCGGCGTCCGCCCTGGATGCAAAGCCGGCGGAAGGATCGATCGGCCGCGAGGGATTCGGAGACCGCATGGGAGTCTGCTGCAACAGCTGGGCAATCGGCCGGCGGGCGGCCGGCGCGGGTTGTTCGGCGGGGAGGCGGGATGCCGGCACCGCGACGGAAACGGGCTGGGTTTCCGCCTTGGTATGCTTAAGCAGGATGTGCGACGCGCCGGAGATCACGCTGCTGAGCGGCTGCCCGCCGACACCGGTGGCGACAATGATCACCTGGACCCGGCCCTTCATCGCCGGATCGATCGCCGCGCCGAAGAATACTTCCGCGTTGGCGGCGCCGGCCGCCGCTTCCTGCATCGCGCGGTCCAGTTCGGCCAGCTCCATATCCTCTCCGCCGGTGAAATGGACGAGCAGCCCGGAGGCCGTCTCGAGCGAGCCGATCTCCAGCATCGGATTGTGCAGCGCGGAGCGGACCGCCAGGATCGCTTTGTCGGGTCCGGTTCCGTGGCCCACGGCCAGGCAGGCTCCGCCGGCCAGCTGCATCAGCGAACGCACGTGCGAGAAATCGACGTTGACCAGGCCGGGCCGGGTGATGAGCTCGGCAATCGCCTGCACGCCCTGGCGCAGGACGTCGTCCGCGAGGCGCAGTGCCACGTCGAAGGTCGTTTGTTTGGGCGCCACTTCCAATAGCCGGTCGTTGGGGATGGTGATCAGCGTATTGCAGTAGGGGCGCATGGCTTCGATGCCCTCTTGCGCGGATTGCATCCGGCGCTTGCCCTCGAACGAGAAGGGCAGCGTCACGATGGCGACAACGATCGCGCCCTGCGAGCGGGCGATCTCCGCCGCGATCGGAATCGCGCCGGTGCCGGTCCCGCCGCCCATGCCGGCGGTGAGGAAGACCATATCCGCATGCTGCATCGCTTCCGCCAGTTCGCGCGAGCTTTCCTCGGCCGCGGCGCGTCCCACGGCCGGGTCCCCGCCGGCGCCCAGGCCCCGCGTCGTGCGCGGGCCGAGCGCCACCTGATGCTCGGAAAGCGAACTGCGCAGCGCCTGATGATCGGTGTTGCAGGCGATGAACTCCACGCCGCTTACGCCGAGTTCGATCATCCGGTTGACGGCGTTGGATCCGCCGCCGCCCAAGCCGACAACCTTGATCAGGGTCTGCGGTGGGGGAGCGATCGGCGTTTCGGTTTTTTCAGGTTCGTTGGGATACAACATGGCGGTCTCCTCTCACATGCGTTCGGCGGCAAGGAAATCCACGCGGCAACCGCTGTCGCGCAGGCGAAGCGCGGTTACCGTGGAGGGAGTGCCGCCGAGAATGGTTACCTTCTCCGCCTGACAGGCTTCCTCGATGGAAAATCCGCAGACGGGTTGAAATGCCATCAGATAACTCCGGAGTTGCTCCCAGGTTTGAGCGGATAACG
Source organism: uncultured Anaerolineales bacterium (assembly GCA_964649635.1). GTDB lineage: Bacteria > Chloroflexota > Anaerolineae > Anaerolineales > RBG-16-64-43 > JAFGKK01. The sequence continues at coordinate 3,802 of CAZYSF010000574.1, forward strand.
ATCCCGGGTCCTGCGGCAGCAGCAGGTAGTGGCGCAGGGATTTCCGCACTGCCGGTGAGGGGTGCATATTCTTTGCCAGCGCCCGGCGCCGCAGGGAATCCACGATCGGCAAAGCAGTTCCATCGTTGCGGAACCAGGCTTCCCCGGCTTCCAGGGTTCCATCCTCGGCCGCCAGCAGGCGGAAGCACAGGCACAGAACCGGCGCGGTGAACCGGGCCCCGGCGGCGATTTGAACGACCTGCAGGTTGGTGTCGGCGTGCCGGATGGGATCCACGGGCGGGTAATCCAAATCCGTCAGGTCCCCGACCGTCGCCCCGGCCCGCAGCCCGATCATCGGAAGGCTCGTCCCGAGAGTGCGGCGCACGATTTCATCAACCCAGGCGTAACCCTGGAATCCGAGATGATCCTGTGAACCGGGCGGAGTGAGGTATGGGCGGGCTTCCGGCCAGCGGGTGGAACCGCCGGCGCCCCAATCCAAAGGCCGGTTGCGGGCGGAAAAGTCGACGGCCAGCGCCAATTTACGGGCCAGTCCGCCATGGCCGCCCCTGTCCATTCCGGTAAGGAACGCCTCCAGGAATGCCAGGCTCCAATAATTTCCTTCCGGAGCGAGCATCGGGAATACCGGGATCATTCCTTCCGAAAGGATGCCTTCAGCCATCGGTGGGAAGACGGTTAAAAAGCGATCCACCGGCGAGGAGCCAAGCGCATTCCCGTCCGCCCAGGACCCATTCAGGTTCGGTGCCGGGTAAGGGGCGATAAACCGGACACCCGCCCGGCGGTATGAACGGAAGATGGATGCGGCCACATCCGTCATCGGTTGAATCGGCTCTTGATCGAGAAGCAACACGGGTTCAATTCCAGCTCCCGTCAGCTGCCGAAGAAAATCCTCGGGGATGGCGTGGGAAAGCGCTCCGGAGAGGACAATCCAGCGGATATCCATCGACTGCAACTCGGGAATCCACAACTCCAGATCCTTGGACCGGAAATGGCGGTCGTCCGAAAAATAATGGATCCCCAACGCGGAAGGCGTTTTACTGGCGGTCATGGTGTTTATCCTGCTTATCCAGGTGCAAAAAACGTGCCAACGAGCGTATTTATCTGTCTTTTTGAATCAATCTACGGTCGGTTGGTTCTGCCGATATTTATGGCTGAATATGATTAGTCTATGTGCGGGGGGGCTTGATAGTCCGCATCGCCAGAGGTTCAAATGTAGGACGATGAGCATCTGAATTTTAGCCGTTTTTACTTTGACAAGCCGGAAAAACGCGGGTATTATTTATTAATCCATGGGGGATTTTGCTTTTTTTCGCACATTGATATTCAGCTTGAAAATTGAACAGGAGGGTTAACATGAGCTCGAAGAAAGCCGTTTTTACAGCGGGTTTGGTGCTTTTTGCCGCCTCGTTGGCTTGTACCAACCCCATCACCAGCTATTTTTCCACCCAGACTGCGACGATGTGGACGCCGACCCCGACCAACACACCGACTCCGACTCTCACTCCGACACCAACCAATACTCCGACCGCAACCCTCACCCCGACGGTGGATCCCCGGTACTATTTTGAAACCGCGGGCCGGGCTGATTTCTCCTACATTCCTCCCGATGGTTGGCGGAAGCTGACCATTGACGGGACCGATCTGCGCGGCTGGAGCGGCCCCGGAGATACCGAACTCGGCTTCTTTGATATGAAATGGGATGACTCGGCCGAGGACGCCGCTTCCGACACGGCGGCGGAATTCGAGGCCGTTTTCGACAACTATCAGGATGAGGGCGACGGCGTGCTGGATCTGGAATCCGGCGTAGATAACTACTGGTTCGCTTTCTCCGGATCTCTGCAGGGGTACGACGTCTTCATCACCATGTTCTACTTCGCCGACGGCGACAATACCGCGGTGTATGCGATGTACTTCCGGACGCCCGGCGATGATGAGGATCAGGATGACGTCGTCTTTGAGAGCATGAGCTCCTTCCAGTTCGACGAGTAGGGCGATTCCAGCGGACTACTCAGCAGTAGCAATAGATCGCGGGCATCCGGTTTATCCGGATGCCCGCGATCAATAAAAAAACCTGAAACCGTCGTCAGGTCGGCGGAGAATTATTATATCCGCGGGAAAAAATACGCATAATTAAGGAGAAACAATGGCAAACAGAGGACCGGTTGTTTTCTGCATAGCGCTGATCGTGCTGATTTCGCTTTCCTGCACCAACCCCATCACCAGCTATTTTGCCACCCAGACCGCGGTTATGGAAACGGCGACCGCGACCATGTGGACCCCGACACCCACGTTCACATCGACCAACACGCCCACTGATACGCCGACCAACACGCCCACCTTCACTCCCATGCCGGAATGGCTCTTCAAGGATGAGTTCGAAGATCCCGACAGCGGTTGGATTGAAGGGGAAGACGCCTACTCCCTGGCCGAATATTTCGACGGCGGGTACCGGTTCAAGAACAAGCTGCCGGATTTACTCAGCTGGTCCCTCGAACCGACCGGCGATAAGTATGATGATATCCGGATCGAAGTGGAAGGTACAAAACTCGCCGGCCCCGCCGACAGCGAAATGGGGATCGTCGCCCGCTACCAGGACGGCGACAACTTCTACGTCTTCATCATCTCCGATGATGGCTATGGAATTATCTTCAAATTCGAAGATGGGGATTTGGAAATCCTTTCCGGTGACGGCATGGACCGGGTGCGTGAGATCAACCCGAATGACCTCAACCAGATCGCGGCCGTGTGCGACGGCGAGGATCTTGAGCTCTGGGTGAATGGGGAACTTGCCATCACCGCTACCGACTCGGCCTTCGAGGACGGCGAGGTCGGGCTGATCGTCGGGAATTTCGACGTCGGCGGCGCGGATTACCTTTTCGACAATTTTATTATCCTTCCGCTGTAAAACCACTCCCCTTCCGAAAGGGCACCCCGACCGTGGCCCTTTGCTTTCGGAAGGTGAGTACCATTTCAATAAGCAAACCTCATGATAAAAAAACGCCCCGTATGGGCGTTTTTTTTTATCATGTCCTGCCGTGTTAAGCGACGCATCTTTCCTGTTCCAAATCGACCCTTCGCTTGCCTGTTCGTGAATTCTTCAGATTGGAAAACCCCCGATGCTTATCGTTCCCATTGTTTCGCAATCATCACCCAAAAACCCAGGATCGAGCGGGGATGCTTCGCGGAGGACGGACGGCTCAGGGTGACCTCTTCAATCGTTCCTCTATCTTGAGACGGTGATCTTTACAATCTGACCGGACGCATCCAGGCTGATCTTTGCGTACTGGGTGATCGACTGCCCGTGCGCCTCGTATTTCCTGTCGAGTGCCACAACCCAGGCCGGGGACCGCGGGGTTGATTGCGGTTTCCGTGGGCCGGTGAGTGGATCGGTTTTATCCTGCGGAGATCCTGTGACCCGCGGATGCAGGAATCGCATCCGGCTTTCGCTCATCCCGGGGAGATACCGCTCCATGGCCTGCTTCAACGAGCTCTGCACCTTGGCCGAGGGCGCCGAGCCGTTCTCCATCATGTCGTCCTTCGCGAAGAGGGTCTTGATCTGATCCGGCGGTTTCCGCCAGCGGAGGATGCCCTGTTTGGAAAATTTTGCGGAACCGGGTTCCGAGACATAAAGCGGATCGCCCAGCAGGATGAATGACGCCAGCGTCTTCTGATCCTCCGGATCGAGGAATCCCTGGCGCCGGTTCATCTCCTCCGCGAAGGCGAGTTTCGCCAGCCGCAACGATTCGCCGGCCGGGATACCCGACTGGCAGTTTTGCAGGAACAACCGGGCCAGCAGATCGGCGGCGATGAGCGGAGTGGCGGCCGCGCCATAGCTGATCTTGGTCGAACCGGCCAGCGCACGCGTCCCGGAGGCCAGCAGGGCGAGCGAGACGGCATCGCCTACACCTTTTTGCAGGATATTCGCCCCGTAGCAGGCTTCGGAAAACACCACGACCGGCGCTTTCCCGGCACTAGTGACCTTACCCGGATTGAGCACGATCGGAAATTCCACATCCGCCGGACCCTTGGATTTTGCCTCCCGCTGACCGAGCCATTGCGGTCCGCCTTCCAGGCCGTGCAGATTGAAATAAGAATATTTCGGCAGGGTCAGGAATTCCGCCGGAAGCGAACCGCTGTGCGCCGGCGGCGCGACCAGCATCGATTGGGAAGACGCGATCGGCCGGAATACTTCCACCGAAGCTTTCCTCCAAACCGCGGCCGTGCAGGCGGATCCGGTCTCAAAACGCGCGGAGGCCGGGCGAATCAATCGACGGACGATCGCGAAAAAGGTTTGCGCCAGGGTCGATCGTGTTGCCGTGGCGGGCTCCGCCGCTTTCCGCAGAACCCCCAGCAGGAATGCCGCCTGCGGATCGGAAGGCGTGGGGAACCGGCCGACCGGCCATTCGGGGACAAAGTAATTTTCGTCGCGTGAGGCGTACGGGTTGTCGGAAGGCACATCCGAATCGTCATCGTCGGTCGGGTTCGGCAGTCGGTGGAAGGGTATCACCTCGTGCCCGCCCACGATCTGCAGCGCGCCGATCATCTCGCCCTTTTTCCCGATGGCCGAGTCGATCCCGGCGACCAGGGTTTTCACCTGCCAGGCGTTGGCGGGATCCACCGGCTGAAGGCCGAAAGCTTTCAGCGATTCGGCATTATCCACATCCGCCAGATGCGCGGACCAGCCGCTCAGGGCGCGTTTGCTGCGAAGGATGTCCTGAAAGCACTGATCGATTTTCGGGAGGACTTCCGGACCGTAAATCGACGCCAGTTTTTTCCGGCTTGTCAGAAGGATGTACGCCGGCCGGCGGACGTCTTTTTCCAGAATCGATTTGCGCATTCGCAGCCGTTTTGCCACCGTGCTCAACTCCCGGCGCAGGTCCTCCAGATCCTCAACCGGCTCCGCTTCGCGGACCGGTCCGGCGGCCGGCGATTTGGGCTCGGCCGGAGCGCGGGCGGCTTGCTTGTCGTCGGACGAATCAGACGGCCCGGGGAAGACTTCGCCCGGGATCGGCGCGATCACGGTCGAAGTGACCATCGGCGAACTGGACGGATCCAGCGCGTCGTAATCCGGGAATTTCAGAACCGGAATATCCGCCGGCAGATTGGGCGCTTCCGGAGGGGCGGGCGGGGCGGTCAGGCGGTTCCATCCGGCGGCGGCGGCCACTGCCGCCGGCAACGCGGTCGTGAGGTCGGCCTGCATTTTCGAAGGCCAGAGCGAACGGTACGGATTGAGCGCTCCCAGATAGCGGTCGGCAACTTCGCCGGCGGGATCGGCCACCGATACGGAGTGCAGAAACTCAACGCCTTCGGCGTTCCGGTTGGAGGCAAACGAGGATTGCGCCATCAGCAGCAGGAAAGCGGCGCATCCCGGCCAGGTGGATCGATATTCGCGCCCGGCCGAAAGCACGACGCCGTGCTCCGACAACCGCCAAAGGGATTGCAGATGCACCAGCGCGGCCAGCGGTTGTTCCGGGGCGGCGCGCAGGACAGTCTCGGCGGCCAGGCGGGCTTCCTGCCAGCGGCCGGACCGCAGCAGGCGCATCGCCGTCTGCAAAGGGTCCGCCCATTCGGGAAGCCCCACGTTCGATCCGGCGGCGGCATCCATCGCATGCAGGCAGCCGTCGGCCGCGGAGGCCTCGGCGGTCCGGCCGATGCGGCGCAGCATCGTGGACAGGGTGGAATATGGACGTGCGGCTTCCGGATCGGCCTGAATGACAAGCGCCAGTTGTGGCGATGCGGAATCGTATTCTCCCGAAAGCAAGTGCGCATCGGCCAGCCGGGCGCGGACGCGGAAATCTCCGGGCCACCGCGCAAGCCATTCCCCGCATGCGCGTTTAGCGTATTCCAGCCCGGAGGAATTCTTTTCGGGCGCGGAGGCCAGGGAAAGTGCGGCGTCAACGGCGGTTAGAAAAAGTGAGCGCTCCACAGGTCACCTCGCGTCCGCGGATTGTGGGGTTATGCCGTACACCAGGCTAAGGGCCATTACGCCGGAAAGCAGCTTGTGCGCGGCCAGGTTCTGGGGTTCGATCTGCACGGCTCTGCGAAGCTCGCTGGCCGCGTCGGCATACGATCGCAGATTTTTATGCACTACGCCCATCCGGTAATGCACTTCTGCATTCTCGGGCGCCAGCCCCAGCGCGGCGCGGTAGGCATCCAGCGCCAGATCCCAGCGCTGTTCGGCTTCGTAGGTCAGGCCGCATTCCAGCGCGGTCCGGAAATCCCGGGGGGCGATTTCGCGGGCGCGGGTGAGGGCGGCCAACGATTGGTCCAGCTGGCCCATCTTTCGGGAAATCCGGCCCAGCAGGATCCAGTGCGCGGCGTTGCGGGGCGCGAGCTCGGCGGCTTTCTGGCCGGAGCTCAGCGCGTCCTCGAGCCGTCCGGATTCCGAGAGCGCCTCGGCCAGCCGGTGATGGGCTTCATCGTTTTCCGGATGCGCCTCGAGCAGCGCCTGCATCGCGGCGGAGGAACGAACCGCAGCCCCGGTGGCCGTCCACAGGCGGGCCAGGCGAAGCGCCGGCAGGATCGGGTCGCTCATTTCAGAAGCGGCGTGATCGAGATGACGGATGGCTTCCGGCAACCGGCCTTCCGCCTCTTCCACCTCGGCCAGAACCAGCCGGGCTTCCGGTGGATGCCCTTCGCCGCCGAGGATGCCCTTCGCAATCGTGCGGGCTTCATCGCGGCGGCCAAGCGCCAGCGCGGCGCGCGCCTTGCCCAGCTGCCACCCGGCGGGGATCCCCGTTCCGGCTTTTTCCTGCGCCAGGCGGAAGGCTTCATAAGCTTCCTCGGGCCGGCCGGATTCGATCGCCGCCTTGCCGATCTCGGCTTGCAGTTCGCCGCGCGGATCCGGAAGGATCGCGGCGGCTTTGTGGAAGTACGCCAGCGCAGTTTGCGGATCCCCATCGCGGAGAATCGCATGCGCGAAATGGCGCTGGTATTCGCCGTTTTGCGGTTCGAGTTCGGCGGCGCGCTGCAGGCAGGGCAGGGCGGCGGAGCGGTTGCCGGCGTCCTCGTTCCAGGTCCCGAGCGTGTGCTGCCAAGCAGCCGTATCCGGCGCGAGGCGCACCGCTTCCAGCATTTCATCCATGGCTTCCGGGCGGCGGCCGAGTTCGGCCAGGATCGCCGCCGAGACCGCATGCGGGAGCGCTCGGCGAGGGGCGAACCGGGTTGCCTGTTGCAGCGAAGCCAAAGCGGATTCCGGGCGCCCGGCTTTCCACTCGCAAATTCCCGCCAGCGTGCGTCCGGCTTCCTTCTCCGGTTGAAGGTTGACCGCGAGCTCGGCGGCTTTGCGGGCGCGCTCGGCATCGCCGGCGCGCAGCCAGGCCAGAGCGGCTGCCGCCGCGGCTTCGGGCGAAGCATTCTCGCGGTTCAACCGCTCAAGGTCGGAAATCGCTTCCGCTACGGGCTGATCGAAGGCCAGCGCGGCGCGCGCATAAAGCGACTGAAGAGATTCTTCGGCGGCTCCAAGCGCGGCGGCGCGGCTTAGCGCCGAACGGGCGGCATCGCCTTCTGCCGGAGCGGTGAGCGGCGCGCCGGCCCCGGAAAGCCGGGTGAGTTGCCGGGATTCTTCCCGCAGTATCAGCGCCTGGGCCAGAAGGGTATGCGCTTCGGGATCGTCCGCCGCGGCGCTGCATAAGGATTCCAGACAGCAAACCGCTGCGGCATATTGGCCCATCAGCATCGCGGCGCGCCCGGTTAATCCAAGCGCTTCATTGGATTCCGCGCAAAGCTCGACGGCTTTGGCGAGGGCGGATTCGGCTGCGATTTCCGACCCTTCGGCCGGCCGGCCTTCCCGGGCGTTTTCCCCGGATTGCAGCGCGAGCGATTGCGCCAGCAGGGCCCATCCGCGCGCATCCGCCGGGTGGGATGTCACGGCGCGGTTGCTGGCCTCGACCGCTCCGGGAAGATCGCCTTTTTCAAGGGCGATCCTCGCCTGGAGGACCGGCCCTTCGGCGGAAGAGGAGGCAGCCGACATTCCGGCATTCTTCCAAAGGTCCGCCTTTTCAAAATCTCCGGCGCGGAAGGCTGTCTTGGCGGCTTCAATGGCCAGATTGACGTCCGCGGGTTCAAGCCCGACCGCCTGCTCGTAATGCGGAAGTGCCTCGCGAATCAATCCCATCGCCGCAAGCCCGGACGCCAGGCGCCGCACAAGCGAGGAATTTTTCGCATCGAGCTGGACCGCTTTTTTGAGGAACGCGAGCGCGGCGGATTTTCTCCCATCAGCCCAAAGCTCCTCGGCGGCGGCGGCCAAGTGACCGGGTTGATCCGGCTCCACTTCGCTTGCCCGACGGAAAATTTCAAACGCCCGGGCGTGCATTCCGGATTGGCGAAGCGCCTTCCCCAGATCGGTCAGAAGCGGAACGGACGAGGGATTTTGTTCCAGCGCATTTTCCAGAACGGTTGCCGTTTCGGCGTATTCCTTGAGCGCGAAGAGCAGGCGGCCGGCGCGCAGGGCGATCCCGGTATTCCCCACTCCGGCGGTTTGCAGAGCGCGCGCCATCTCCGACCGGGCATCGCCGCCGTGTCCGGATTGCATATGCATTTCCGCCAGCCGCATCGGCAGCTCGGGGTTGCCGGGTTCCAGTTCCGAAGCCTGGCGCAGGAGCCCGACGGCTTCCTCGCTCCGGTTCAGGGCCAGCAGAGAAGCGGCCAAACCGGAGAGTGCGGGCGTATGATCCATCTTTTCCGCTAGGATCTTGCGAAAGACATCCTGCGCGTCCTCATGCAGGCCGGATGCCGCATACGCCTCTCCCAGCCGCATGCGGATGCCGGGATCGGCGCTGGAAATCTGAATTGCCGATTGCAGATTGTGGATCGCGGTCGGGTATTCTCCGGAGCGCAGCATTGCTTCCGCCAAACCCGTGTGAGCGTCCGCTTTCTGATCGATCGTCAAATGCTCAAGCGACTGCAGAAGGGAGCCAAAGAGCGCGGCGGCTTCGGGAATCTGGCCGGAGAAAATCTGCGCCCACCCGATCAGGGATTGAAGCCGGAAGTCCGCCTGGCCGCCGAGCAACTCCTCGGCCTGGCGCAGGAAAGCCAGCGCCATCGCGGCGAGCGCCGGTCCGGAATCGGGCGACCGGCGTTGAATTTCCAGAAGCAGCGAGCCCTGTTCAATCAGCAGATCCGGGGATTGCGGATCGGCGGCGAGCGCGCGCTCCAGCGCCGAACGCGCATCGGCGAGGCGGTCTTGTTTCTTCAGCAGGGTGACCAGCGTTTTTACCGCGCGGCACAGGGCGGGGGAAATCGCCATCGCGCGGTTAAGATACGCTTCAGCCTCCGAGGGCTTCTGCATCCCCAGCGCGGTCTCTGCCAGGGCGACCAGGATGTCGGTATCCTCCGGGCGCAGGTCCAGCGCGCGTTCGAGGGTCGACCCGGCTTCCCGCAGGCGGCCTTCGTCGAACAGAGTCCGCCCGAGCGCCAGCAGCAGCTCGGCCGGGTCGGAAGCGGATTCGATGCCGGCGCGCAGGGTCGTGGCGGCGGCTTCGCGGTTGCCCTTGGCGGAGTGCATTTCGGCCAGCGCCTTCCAGGGAGTGGAAGACTCCGGTGCCAGACGTGTCGCTTTCTGGAGCGAGGCAAATGCTTTGTCTTCCTCGCCCTTTTTCAGTTCGACCAGCCCGAGGACGGCGTACGCCTGTCCGCAATCCGGCTGCAGCGCGAGCGTCTGTTCGGCGGCCTGCCGCGCCTGATCCGGTTCACCGGCAGCAAGGCTGGTTTGAGCGAGCGCGAGGAGAACGGCGGGATCGTCGCTCGCCCTTCCGGAAAGCAGCCTGTAATAATCCATGGCTTCCTTCGGCCGGTTTTCATGTTCCGCGGCTTGGGCCAGCAGGCGGAGCGAATGATCATCTTCCGGATGAAGATGCCAGGCCGAGGAGGCGGCGGACGCGCAACTATGCCAGTCGCCGAGCTGCGCGTGCAGGGCCGCAAGCCGCGAGAGCACTTCCGGGTGATCCGGCCAGGAACGGCTGACGGCCGTTAGAATTTGGGCCGAACTATGCAGGTCGCCGCAATCGGCAAGGATCCCCGCCAGCTCGAGGTTCAATTGCGGGTTCGAATTGCCGGCCGCCTTGGCAAAGGCCTGCCGGGCAGCCTCGATCGCTTTTTCCTTCGTGCCGGACTTGGCATGGATGCGCGCAATCAGCATCAGATTGTCCGGATCCTCGGTCGAGGATGGGAGCGCGGCGAGCGCCTCTTCTTCCCGTCCGAGACCGGAAAGCGAGCGGGCCATCCCGGCGCGGATGCCGGCGGCACTGGGCGAAAGGGCGCCGGCTTCCTGCCAGAAGGAAAGCGCGCTGGTGTAATTGTGTTCGGCTTCGGCGGCGTGCGCGGATTCGACCAATGTTTCCAGAAGCATGCGCTTGGCGTCCTTGCGGGCGGCGTCGGCTTCGGGCAGGGCGGCGGAAGGATCCCCGGCCAGGCGCAGCATTCGCGCGCGCATGATCCGCTTGTCGGGATTGCCGGGGCGCGAGTCGGCGGCAGGCTTTTCGGTTACCGCGAAGCTGATGCGCTTGGCGAGGTCCGCCTCCCCCATAGCGGCGGCGCTTTCGCACAGCGCAGCGGCGGACGACAATCCCACCGCCGGAACGTACCGTTCCAGCAACTCGGCTGCCGTATCGATGGATACGTTTGCCAGCAGGACCTCAAGCAAGGTCGATGCGGAATTGGGGAGCTTCTCCGCCAGACGCTCAATGACTTTCATGCCGTCGCCGATCGAATACAGGCAGTTCCAAACCAGGCTGGGAGTCTCCGGCAAGGTGCCGCCGGTGGCCGCGAGTTTCTCACTCAGGGCGAGCGCCGCCAGCGCCGCCTGGTCCAAAGCCGGTGCGGCATTTCCATCGATATCCCGCAGGGCGGTCTGCGCACGGGTCAGGCTGGCATCCGTGGGTTTTGCGGAGGAGGATCCATTTTCGCCGAAGCGGGTTATCAGGTAATCGGTTTCCGATGCCAGCAGCAGCCCGAGCAGTCCGGGACTCCAGCGGTCGGGATCGGCCCCGGCAAACGAGGCGGCTTTCTTCAGAAAGCTTTCCTCGTGCAGCGCCGACCACAGGCCGTTCACGCGGCGAACACGGCGGACAACCAATGTGCGGGTCTCGGAGGGCAGGGCGTTTTCTAAAGCCTGAAAGACTTGGATATCGGTAAGCATCAGACACCTCGCGGAGAAAGGGTCGGCAGGATCAGATCAATCCGGACGTCAGCATGTACGCGCCGGCCATGAGTACCACTCCTGTCAAAATCAGAAAAGCGCCGGTTCCGGCCGCGGTTTTCATCATTTGATTGATCTGGGACAGGATCTCCGAGACGCTTTCGGAAAGCGCCGTCATGTCATGATTGATGGCGCGTTTGCTCAGTTCGGTGGAGGTGCTGGCCAGGGTCCGCATCTCTTTCGAGAATCCGCGGCCGATCAGGATCAAAATTCCGGCCAGCAGGCTTACCAGACCGGAGCCCAAGAGGATCAGGATGATGCCGACTTGCAGATCGGGTTGAGTGACGTATTGGACAATCATTTTCGCCTCCTGGCAGAGAAAGACTGAATTAAGGATGTGCAAATTGCATGCCAGAAGAGAAAAACCTTGTTATTTCAGAGGGGTGGGGAGGTAGGGGAAAAGCTAAAATGCATAAATGCAAAGGCGCTTGGGCGCAGAGACACAAGGGGAAAGGAAAAAATGCCTCTTTGCGCCTTTGCGTTAAGGTTTATGGATTATTTCTACGCGTTGAAATCTTGGTAGACTTCTTCTCGGCCTGTTCCGCTTTCTCCTGCAGATATTGAGTGTAATTGCCTGTGAATTCCGTGATACGGCCTTCTTCCAGCTCAAATATCCGGTTGACGACATTATCCAGAAAATACCGGTCGTGGGAGACGATCAACAGCGTCCCGTCGAACTCCTCCAGCGCCTCTTCCAGCTGTTCGGCGGATTGCAGATCCAGGTGATTGGTGGGTTCGTCCAGGAGCAGGAAGTTGGCGCCCTGAAGCATCAGGCGCGCCATCTGCACCCGCGCCTTCTCGCCGCCGGACAGGTTGCGGACTTTCTTCTCCGCGTCATCCGAGGTGAAGAGAAACCGTCCCAGCAATCCGTACAGTTCGCGGTTGGTGAGCGCCGCATGGCGGGTGATCTCATTCGCCAGGGTGTTGTCCAGGTTGAGCGATTGGTGTTCCTGATCGTAATACCCGAGCGTGTTCGACGGTCCGAGCACGATCTCGCCCGCCGTCAGCGTTTCCTCGCCCAGGACGCAGCGCAGCAGAACGGTCTTGCCCGATCCGTTGGCGCCGATGATGCCCACCCGTTCTCCGTTCCAGATCGTGAAGTCCACACCGCGCAGGACGCGATTGCCGTCGAAGGTTTTTTCCGCGCGCCGGATCTCCAGCGTGCGGTTGGACCCGCGGCGGGATGCGCTCAGGTTCAGCCCGATGGCTTTTCGGTCGCCGAGCGGCTTCTCCACTTTTTCCATCTTGTCGAGGCGCTTTTGCATCGATCGGCCGCGCTTGACGAGTTTCTCGTTCTGTCCGGCGCCCCAGCCCATCAGGCGCTGGATGGCGAATTCCATCCGGCGGATTTCCCGCTGTTGAATCTTGAATTGCTGCTGCTGCAACAGGAATTTCCGGCGCTTTTCAAACGCGTATTCCGAGTAGTTGCCGGTGTAATGGGTTATCCGGGCGTCCGCGAGTTCCGCGATCTCTTCGGCGACGATGTCGAGCAGGTAGCGGTCGTGGGAGACAATCAGCACCGCGCCCGGGTAATCGGAAATGAGCTCCTCCAGGAACCGCTTGCCGTGCATATCCAGGTGGTTGTCCGGTTCGTCCAGAAGCAGCAGGTCCGGTTGCTCGAGCAGCAATTTGGCCAGGCCGACCAGTTTCTTCTGGCCGCCGGAAAGCGCCCGGAGGGGGAGCCGAAAATCCTCCTCGCCGAAACCAAGCCCGCGCAGGGTGGAGCGCACGCGGCTCTCGAAATTTAATCCGCCTTTATCTTCGAATTCCTCAAGCAGCTTTTCGTGGCGGACGGAGAGGCGTTCCAGCTTTTTAGGGTCGGCGTAATAATCGGGATCGCCCATCTGCGCGGAGACGCGGTCCAATTCCAATTCCAGGCTTGCCAGGGTGGGGGAGGAATCACGGGCTTCCTCAATGACCGTTCGATCGAGGTCGAAGGTCACTTCCTGGGGCAGATACCCGGTCCGGATGCCGCGGGCGATGTGAACGCCTCCGGAATCGGGCTCCATCAGGCGGGCGAGTATCCGCAGCAGGGTGGATTTCCCGGCGCCGTTCGGGCCGATCAGGCCGATCCGCGCGTCGTGGTAAATCTCCCAGCTGAGGGTTTCCACTATCGCCTGCGCACCGAAATATTGAGAGACCTTATCCAGGCGCGCGATGGTGCCGATCATGATAAATAGACTCCGGTATGAAGGTTCGCAAGGGGGGAATCTATCATGCGGGAGAAGATCCGCAAAGGGTAGTTGAAAACCATGAATGCAAAGACGTCAAGACGCAAGGACGCGGATACGCAAGGAAAATTATTACATTCTACTTTGACGTCTTTGCGCCTCTGCGCCCTTGAGTAAAAATGATCGTAATAAACACAAAGGGGGAATCATGGGTTGTGAACGGGCTTCCGGATGATTAACGGAAAAGACCATAAAAGGCTCAACGCATAGACGCAAGGACGCAGAGACGAAAGGAAAATTATTACATTCTACATTGACGCCTTTGCGCCTCTGCGTCTTTGCGTTAGAATATTTTTGAATTTAACCGAGGAGCGAGATATATGCGAACCTACCGTCTTGCGATTATCGGCTTCGGGAATGTCGGCCAGGGATTGGCGCAAATACTCGACGAGCGCGGCGAGGATCTCCGCGTCCGAAACGGCGTGGATGTGCGGATTACGGCCATCAGCGATATCCGCCTGGGCAGCATCTACAATCCGGCCGGGTTTTCGCCGCGCCTGCTGCTGGATGCCGCAAAACGGGATAAAACCCTCCAGCGCGTGGAATCCCCCCAGCGC
>CAZYSF010000575.1:0-2086 GCA_964649635.1 uncultured Anaerolineales bacterium
CATGCCCGGAAGCCGGATTGCCCGCGTTGCACACTGCGCCGGATGTGCCCCTACTTCCGCATGCGTGCCGCAACCCTGGACCCGGCCCTAAAAGCGCGCATTTCAGCGGCGAGGAAACCATGACAGCTCCCCAAACGATGCCCGCCTCCCTCGAAGGCCTGCGCGTTTCGTTGCGGGCCCTGCAAAAACGGCTGGATCTCGGCGACGGCCTGCAGGGAGTGATCCAGCAGAGTCTGGCCTATCTGGATTCGTTCACCCAGGAGATCAGCCGCGCCGACGAGCATTCGCGCCTGGCGGCGATCTTCCAGGTTTCCCAGGCGCTCGGTTCATCGCTGGTCCTGGACGACGCCCTGACCCAGGTGATGGACGCGGCGATCCGGCTGACGGGCGCGGAACGCGGATGCATCATGCTTTTCGACGAGGCGGCCGGCGGCCTGGACCTGCGCGCGGCGCGCAACCTTGAGCGTGAATCTCTCAGCGACAAGGAAATGGAGTACAGCCGTTCGGTGGTCGAGACCGTCTCGCGGACCGGTAAAGCCGTGCTGACCACCAACGCCCAAACCGATCCGCGCTTTTCCGAACAGCATTCGGTAATGCAATTTTCCTTGCGATCGGTTCTGTGCGTGCCGCTTAAAGTGAAGGACCGCGTCCTGGGTGTGATCTATGTGGATAACCGGGTGCGGACCGGATTGTTTTCCGAACGGGACCGCGAATTGCTCTCCGCCTTCGCGATGCAGGCCGCGATAGCGATTGAGAACGCCCAACTTTACACGCTCACCGACCGCGCCCTGGCCGCGCGGGTCGCGGAACTCGAAGGCCTGCAGCGCGCCGACCGCCAGTTGAACGCCACGCTGGAAACGGACAAGGTGGCGTCGACGCTCCTCGACCTCGCGGTGCAGATCACCCACGCCGCCCGCGGCTGGGTCGCCATCCGTCCGGATGAGGAAAGCGATCCTCAGATTGTGGCCTCGTCCGGCTTCGCGGAAAAGGAAGCGCCCGCGCTTCCGCCTTCGGGAGATCCGCTGGCAGCGGCTTCCACGGGCAGCGCAGTGGCCGTCCGGGCCGGCAACCCAGGCCTCGCGGCCGGAATGCTCGCGCCGGTGGTGCGCGAGGGAAAAACCGTCGGCCTGGTGCTGGTCGAGCGGCCGGATCCGGATTTTTCCGGGGCGGAGCGCGAAGCCCTGGAGCGCCTGGCGGATCATGCCGCCGCCGCGGCCGAAAACACGCGGTTGTTCCAGCGGCTCCGCCGCGCCAACGACGCGAAATCCCAATTTGTGTCGATCGTGTCCCATGAACTGAAAATCCCGATGACCTCGATCCGCGGATATGCCGATCTCCTGAAGCAGGGGTTGATCGGTCCGGTTAACGAAAAGCAGCTCGAATTCCTGCGCACGATCATGAGCAACGTGGACCGCATGGTGGCCCTGGTCTCCGATCTCTCGGATATCTCGCGCATTGAAACCGGCCGTCTGCGGATCGAACCGGCGGCGGTGCCCGCCGGGGCAACCATCCGCGACGCCCTGGCCCAGATGAAGCCGCAGTTCGACTCGCGCCTGCAGGCCGTGGAAACCGGCATCCCCGAGGACCTGCCAAAATTGCACACCGATCCCCAACGGCTGATGCAGATCCTCACCAACCTGCTCAGCAACGCCAGCAAATACAGCCCGGAAGGCGGACGGATCGAAATCCTCGCCGAGCGCGAGGGCTCATTGGTGCGGATCATGGTGCGGGATCATGGGATCGGGATGACGGCAGAGGAGCAATCCCGCCTGTTTACTCAGTTTTACCGCGGTGAATCCGCCGCTGTGCGCGATCAACCGGGCTGGGGGCTCGGCCTCCACGTCACCAAACGGATGGTGGAAGTGCTGGGCGGCGGGATCGGTGTGGAAAGCAAGCCGGGTGAAGGCAGCGTTTTCTGGTTCACCCAACCCATCGAAACCTCCTGAGGTGCCATGGCTTCTCCGAAGCGCTAGCCGCTTATCCTCTGCCGGGCATGGATGCATCCCTGCCCGCTTCCGATTCTCTCCATCTCATTATTGCTGCTCCTGTTCCGGGGCGCCGGCCTGATCGGCTGTTTTTCGGAGTG
>CAZYSF010000576.1:0-5093 GCA_964649635.1 uncultured Anaerolineales bacterium
CCGACCGCCCAGCCGACGGCCGCCGCGACCGCGGCGGAAGCGACAGCCGTGAGCGCCACCGCGACGCCGAAGACCGGCGCGGTCTACAAGATCGGGTTCAACTCCTCGGCCACCGGCGCAAGCGCCTCGCTCGGCCTGCCGGAAGCCAAAACCGCCCAGATGATCCAGAAGCAGCTGAACGACCAGGGCGGGATCCTCGGGCCAGACAACGTCCGCCACATGGTGGAGATCGTCATCTACGACGACAAGACCTCGAATGATGAGACTGTCAGCAATGTCAACCGCCTGATCTCGGAGGACGAGGTGATTGCGGTCGTCTCCGGCACCTCGAGCGGCGCCAGCGTGGCGGAAATCCCGCTGTGCGAGGAGAACCAGGTCCCCTGCATCTCGATGGCGTCCGCCAAATCCATCACCACCGACACCAAGACGGGCACCGAATACCCATACATGTTCAAGACGCCGCAGACCAACGGGCACGCCGGCCTGTGGCAGGCGGATTACCTCAAGGCCAAGGGCGTCACGAACATCTGCATCGTGTCCACCAACGACGGATACGGCAAGGACACCAACGCCAATTTCAAGGCGGCCGCGGAGGCCGCCGGCCTCAACGTGGTGTATGAAGCCACCTACGCCGCGACAGACACCGAATTTTCCGCGCAGATGGCGGGCGTGACGGCCAGCGGCTGCACCGCGGTGGAGATTGGCTCCACCCCGCCGGTCGCCTCGCTGGTGACCATCGCCATACGCACCGCGGCTCCGAACCTGATCATCACCTCGGGCCACGGCATCTGCAACCAGTCCTACATCACCACCGCCGGACAGGCGGCCGAGGGCGTCGTCTTCCCGTGCGGGAAAGTCACCGTCATCGACCAGCTGGCGGCCGATGATCCGCAGAAGCCGGTCCTCCGGAAGTACATCGACGACTATACGGCCTTCACCGGCGAACCGATCAGCACCTTCGGCGGCCACGCCTGGGACGGCCTGCAAATGATCGTCGCGGCGCTGGGCAGCCTGAACGACGGGATGTCGCTGGCCGATCAGCGCGCGGCTGTCCGCGAGTACCTCGAAACGAAAATCACCGACTGGCCGGGCATCAGCGGCGTCTTCACCATGTCCGCCGCCGATCACAACGGGCTGACCAGGGACTCGCTGCTGTTCGTGAAAGTGGAAGGCAGCAAGTGGGTGGCCTTCCCGGAAAAGGATTGGTAACTGTTCTGTTCGGAACCGCCGGACCTGTCAGGTCGAAAGGCCTGACAGGTCCGCTTCCCTGACAGATCTCCCTGCCGCGCCCGCCGCAAGCCGCGGACACCCCAAACGGAAGATTCCATGGCCCGCATTCTTCGCCGCAAGAGCGTCCGAATTCTCGCAGGGATACTGATCGCCGCCGCATGCGGGATTCTCACGCTCGCGCTCGGCTCGCTGAAGCATTTTCAACCGCAAAACTACCTCCAGCTCACGCTCGACGGCCTGCGCGCCGGCAGCATTTACGCCCTGATGGCGATGGGGTTCGTCGTCGTCTACAGCGTGACGGGGATCATCAACTTCGCCCAGGGGGAATTCGTGATGCTCGGGGCGATGATCACCCTGAGCGTGAACGGTTTGGATCTGCCCCTCCCCCCCGCGCTTAAAATGGTGGCCGCCATCCTCTCCGGCATTCTGATCACCACGCTGATTGGCGTGCTGATGGAACGGCTCACGATCTACCCCGCCCGGCGCTCATCGGCCGTCACCCTGATCATCATCACCATCGGCGTGACGATCATCCTGCGGGCGGTGGCGCTCTTGATCTGGGGAGCCGATCCCCATGTCCTCCCCGCCTTCACCACCCTCGCCCTGGAGGACCGCATCTTCCGGATCGGAGAGGTGACGATCCAGGCGCAGAGCCTGTGGATCTGGGGAACTCTTGCCGTCATTCTGATCCTGCTCTACCAATTCCTGCAGCGCAGCCTGATCGGCAAGGCGCTGCGCGCCTGCGCCGTCAACCGCCGCGCGGCCCAGCTGATGGGAATCAACCCGAGCCGCATGTCGCTGCTCTCGTTCGCGCTGGCGGCGGCGCTGGGGGCGATCGGCGGAATCGTCCTTGGCCCGGTCACCCGCCCGATCTACGACATGGGCGTGATGCTCGGCCTGCGCGGATTCGTCGCCGCGATCCTCGGCGGGCTGGTCAGCGTGCCGGGCGTGGTCGTGGGGGGGTTGTTCCTCGGCGTGGTGGAAAACCTCGCCGCGGGCGTGACCGACCCGGCCTTCAAGAGCGCGGTGGCCTTCTTCATCCTTATCGCCCTGCTGCTCTTCCGCCCGCAAGGGATCATCGGGGGCGGGGAAAAACCCGCCGAGGAAGGGTAAGCCCGGCCGATGAAGACGCTCCGCGCCCGCGCCAACACGATCGCGATCCTCCTCTTCGCCGCGGCGATTTTCGCCCTCGGCGCGGTCGACCTCGTCCGCCCGTTCGGCGTGCGCTTCAGCGACCTCACCGGACGGATCGTCACGCTCGATACGATGATCCGCATCGGCATCCTCACCATCGTCGTGGTCGGGCTCAACCTGCTGATGGGCTACGCCGGGCAGATCTCGCTCGGGCAGGCCGGCTTCTATGCGCTTGGCGCGTACGCCTCCGCGATCCTCACCACGCTCGCCTCCCGGCACGGTATCCTCCCCGGCATGGCGGATACCTGGTGGTGGCCGTGGCTGGCGATCATCATGGGAATGGGACTCACCGGAGGATTCGCGTACCTGGTGGGCCGGCCGATCCTGCGCCTGAAGGGCAACTATCTGGCGATGGCCACGCTCGGGCTGGGTTTCATCATCAATATTTTCAGCGGCGAATTTCCAAGCCTCACCGGCGGAAACGACGGCCTGACGGAAATCCCGCGGCTGCGCATCGGCGAGTTCCTGCTCTGGCCGATGCAGCGCTATTATTTTCTGGTGTGGGGCGCCGCGATCGCCGTCATTCTCGTGGCCCTCAACATCGTCAACTCGCGGACCGGCAGGGCCCTGCGGGCGATCCACACCAGCGAGACCGCGGCCGCCACCAGCGGGGTGGACACCGAACGGGCGAAAGTTCAGGTGCTGGTGATCAGCGCGATGCTGGCCAGCCTGGCCGGCAGCCTGTACGCCCATTTTCAAAGCGCGGTATCGCCCAATCCGTTCGGGTTCACCATGTCGGTGGAGCTGGTGACGATGGCGGCGGTGGGCGGGCTCGCCAGCGTGTGGGGCGCGCCCTTCGGCGTGGCCACGCTCTACGTCATCAGCGACGTGATCAAAGTGCGCATGGAAAAGGTGCTGCCGCTCCAGGGCGGCGGCTACGAACTGATCCTCTACGGCATCCTGCTCGTCCTGATCATGATCTTCCTGCCCGCCGGGGTGACCGCCAGCGGCATGCAAGCCCTCCGCCGCCTGCGCCGGCGGCGCCCCGCGGATCCAGGGGAGCAACCGGCATGAACACGGACCGCGCTTCGCTGGAAGTGACCGACCTGCGCAAGGATTTCGACGGGTTGATGGCGGTGTACGACGTATCCTTCGCCGTCGAACCCGGCGAGATCGTCTCGCTCATCGGCCCCAACGGCGCCGGCAAGACGACGATCTTCAACCTGATCACGGGCTTGCTGCCCGCCACCGGCGGTTCGATCCGTTACGGCGGGAAGGGGCTCAACGGATTGAAGCCGCACGCGATCAACGGGCTGGGGCTGGCGCGCACGTTTCAGAATGTGCGACTCTTCGGAAGAATGACCGTGCGTGAAAATGTGATGATCGGCCTGCACGCCAAGGCGGATTACAGCCTCTTCAGCACGGCCTTCCGCCTGCCTTCCGCCCGCGCCCAGGAGCGCATGATCCGCGAGCGGGCGCTGCAGCATCTCGAGCGGGTCGGCCTGGCGGACAAGGCCGAGGACGACGCGCTCAGCCTGCCGTTCGGCCAGCAGCGTCTGCTGGAGATCGCCCGGGCGCTGGCGACCGAACCGAACCTGCTGCTCCTCGACGAAGCCGGCTCCGGGCTCAACCGGCCGGAGAAGGAAGAACTGGACCGCCTGATCCGTGAAATCCGCAACGGCGGCGTGGCGATCCTCCTGGTCGAACACGATATTCCGTTTGTCACCGCGCTCTCGGACCGGATCGTCGTCCTCGAACACGGCATGAAAATTGCCGACGGGACCCCGGCGGAAATCCGCAGCGACGCGCGTGTGATCGCGGCCTACTTGGGCGAGGACATCCGGGACCCATGCTGAAGGTTGAGAATCTGTGCACATTTTACGGGCGGATCCAGGCGCTGCGCGAGGTATCGCTTGCGGTCGCCGAGGGCGAGATCGTGGCCGTGATCGGTTCGAACGGCGCGGGCAAATCCACGCTGCTCAACACCATCTCCGGGATGATCCCGGCCCGCAGCGGAGGGATCGAATTCGCCGGAACCCCGATTGCGAACCTGCGCCCGGACCGGATCGTGCGCCTGGGGATCAGCCAGGTGCCCGAACGCCGGCAGATTTTTTCGACGATGAGCGTGATGGACAACCTGATCCTGGGCGCCTACCACCGCTACCGCCGCGACGGGAAACCGGCCGTCGACCGCGACCTCGAGTTCGTATTTGAGATTTTCCCCCGCCTGCGCGAACGGATCAAACAGACCGCCGGGACGCTCTCGGGCGGCGAACAGCAGATGCTCGCGCTTGGCCGGGGCTGGATGGCCAAACCGAAGCTGTTGCTGCTCGACGAACCCTCGCTCGGCCTGGCGCCGCTCATGGCGCGCGAAATCTTCCGCGTCTCGGGCCAGCTCCGCGAACACGGCACGACGATCCTGCTGGTCGAACAGAACGCGCACGCAGCCCTGGAACTGGCCGACCGGGCATATGTGCTGGAATCCGGCCGGGTGGCGTGCGAAGGCAAAGCCGGAGAACTGGCCAGCGACGAACGGGTGCAGAAGGCGTATCTGGGGAAGAACGTTTAGAATAAAGGTAATAAAAAAGCCGGTCGCATAGGGCTGAGCGCCTGCCCCGAGCAAAGCGAGGGGAGGCGAAGCCCGTATCGAGACCTCTCCATTCCCGAAGGATTGTTCGGTCTCGATACGCCCTCGAAGAACGCTCGGGCTACTCGACCGCCATCCAACA
>CAZYSF010000577.1:0-1990 GCA_964649635.1 uncultured Anaerolineales bacterium
CGGAAGCCGGCTGGGTGGATGCGGACGGGGACGGGATCCGCGAGAAGGGCGGGCAATCCCTGCGCCTGAACGTGGTCTACCCGCCGTGGGGCATGACGCCGCAGACCGCCGAGCTTCTGGAATTGCAATGGAAGGAAATCGGGGCGGCGGTTGAGCTGATCCCGGTGGCTTCCTTCTCGGCTTTGAAGGAGGCGCACGCCGGAGGGCAATACCATCTGATATCGACGAACCTGGCCGGCACCGATCCGGACCTGCTACGGTCTTTCTACCACTCCGACGGCGCCTATAACTGGGCCGGTATCGCAAACAACGACCTGGATGCGCTGCTGGATCAGGCGGTTCGGACGGCAGATACCACCCGGCGGCTGGATCTATACCGCCAAGCTCAGGAGATTGTCGCCCAGGAGTGCCTGATCCTGCCGGTCCGGGATTATGTAAACATCAACGTCTCGCAATCCGGTGTGAAGGGATTGACCTTCTCACCGCAGGGTTGGTTTCCGATTCTCATCGATGTGGAGTTGGAATAAAGATTGATGGATGTTCGCCTGTAGATGGATGCCGGTTAAGTACACCCTCGCGGAGCATCACCACTCGGTTCTGCTCTTTGAGTGGTGATGATTGCGGAGCCAGGGTGCTCAAAGCGGGAAGCAAGGAGGAGAACTAGTTCAAATAACCGGCTTTTATATAACACCAGCTGGATGTCCGCCTGGAGCACGCGGGCATGACGATCACTTTATAAACACTCGCTGGATGCCCGCTTGGAGCACGCGGGCATGACGATCGTAACTCTTCCCCTGCCTGGCATCCTTCTCGCACCCAAAGCCATTCCAGCTTGCTTTTTGCCCTAATTGGGGACAAAATATCAGTATTAATGCCTGTTTTATTCTTTACCCGGGGGCGGCCAATAGAATGAAGAGAGCGGCAGCCGTAAGGAGGTTCTTCCCTGCGGATGGTCGCTTTACGATTCAGGAGGGTTGATTGACAGCGGAACAGGCGGGGATATTTGGTCTGGGATTTCTCCTGGTTTGGCTTGCCTTGGAGACCCTTTGGGACCTAAAAAAATCGGTGATTCTTCCCCTATGGCTGGTCCTCCCGCCTGTCCTGGCGGGGCTGGCCTATCAAGCCGCATTCGGTAAATGGTACATAGCCGCGGCGATAGGGGCGGCAATGGTGATGCACCTCTCCGACAAGCTTCCAGTCCGGGGAGCGGGGACGGCCATAATGCTTGCGGCGTCGGCCTTGGCCGGCAATTGGGCGCTGGCCGCCGGGCTGGTGTTATTTTGGGTGCTCTGGGAAGTGAATATCGCAGGCGGGGCGGATGCGCTCGCGGCCTATGCCGTCCTGATGATCGTTCCAAGTTGGGAGATGTTCGGGTTTCTGCTGCTGGGAATTTTCCTTTGGGCGGTGGTGACCATGGTCGTGGTGTACCGGGGATTGCTGGCGGAGCGCTGGAAGCAGATGGCGTACCGCCTGATGCTCCGTCAGTTGCCGACCGAGACCGAATTGGTCACCGAGGGGCGCCCGACGATCGGCGGAGTTTGGCTCGGAGTTGTGTTGTTTGCGGTGTGGAGCGTGGTTAAGTGACGGAGGGGTTATTACAGGAAGAACGGAGAGAGGCGGGTCTATGCTGAATTTTCTGCGGCGCAAGCCGAAAAAGAGCGATAAACTGATCGTCCTCCTGGCGTCGAAGAATCCGGATCCGAATCTGGTCGACGTCTTGGCCAAGCGGGAGGAGATCGTCATGCGCGAGACGTTCACCACCCGCGGCGTAATCCGCGGAATTCCGGATGCCGATCTGGTTGTGCTGGGTGAGGTCATCCCGGTCTGGGATGTCGACTTGTCCCTGATGCAAAACACCCTGGAATGCAACTTCATCCCGGTCACAACCCCGGAACAGATGCTGATGTCCCCGGAGGAATGGATTGCCACGGCGAGGCTGGCAAACCGCAAGACCCTGCAATACCTCCCGTCGAGGTTCGTGCTGGTGACG
>CAZYSF010000578.1:0-3660 GCA_964649635.1 uncultured Anaerolineales bacterium
TTCTCGGCGTTTTCGGAAGACGATGTGCAGCTGCTCGGTACGGTCGCGGGCTCCCTCGCCGCAATCATGGCCTCGACCGTGCTGTTCGAGCAGGTGACCCAGGAACGGGAACGCCTGCGGCATCTGTATGAGGAAGCGATCGGCATGGCCGGCCCGCCCTCGGGCGATATGGAAAGCCTGATGCGGTCGGCGCTGGAACGCGTGCGCAGCGTTTCGGGTGCGGATTGCGTTTCGATCGCCTTCCCTTCGGGCGAGGACGAGGTCAAGATCGAGATGTGCACCTGCGAACCGCACCTCAAGCACATCACCGGGCTGATCGCCCATTACGGTCAGGATGTGATCGGCGAGGCGCTCTCGACCAACCAGACGGTCAAATACTCGCCCGCCTCGACCGGCACGCTTTCGCGCTCCCTGGCCCAGGCCGGCATCAAAACCGCTCTGGCGCTTCCCTTGCAATGGACCGGCCGCACGATCGGCGGTCTGCTGCTCTCGCGGATGTCGTCCGAGCGGGCCTTCTCGACCGAGGAAGTCCAACTGGCGAATCTACTCGCCCTGCAGGTCGCGGCCAACCTCGAAAGCGCGCGCCTCTTCGACCAGACCCGCCGCCAGGCGGAACGCGAGCACCTTTTGTTTGAAATCACGAGCCGCATCCGCCGCTCGGTCGACATGCAGGGCATTCTCACCACCACCGCGACCGAGCTGAGCCGTGCACTCGGCGCCAAACGCGCCAGCATCAAGATCGGCCTGATGGACGCCATCGCTCCCGAAGACGGGAACGGCGGCGGATCGGGAAACAAGCCGTGACAACGCATTCCCGGCAGGCCGATATCCGGATCGTCGGTTGACGCTTTTCCGTTGCGGTCCGCCGGCCGGGAGCATTCTGAACCGGCCGAAAGCCGCTGGATAAGGGATCGAAGGGCACAGCCATGCTGGATCGGATCACCCGCTTTTTTCCTCCTGTTTCCAAGAATCCGGATGAAGCCCGGCAGGAGAACCTTTTCTACCTGGTGGTCATCGGCCTAGCGCTGACCGGCGCTTTATTTGCGCTGATCAGCGCGGTCATCGCGCTTGTCAGCGCCGGCCCGTGGGTGGGCGTCATCGCCGGGATCGCCGTTCAACCGGCGTATCTGACCGCCATCCTGCTCGCCCGGCGCGGCCAGGTCCGCCTGGCGACATATTTCCCGGTGGTCAGCATCTTCCTGGTGATGATCTATGCGTCGGTCACGCTGGGCCTCGGGCACGCCATTTATGTCGGCTATGCGATGGCCACCCTGACCGCGGCGATCCTTATCGGCACCCGCACCGGGATTTTCTTCGCCTTCCTCAGCATGGTGGCACACCTGGTCGTCGGGATGCTGCAGCAATCGGGGACGATCGCCGTTCCGGACGGCTTCACCGCGATCCACACGATCTGGCCCGATGCGGTCGCCCTCGGGCTGGGGCTGGCGGTTCTCATCAGCATCTCCGCCATCTACAACCGCGAGATGCGCGTCTCGCTGCAGATGGAAAAACAGCTGGCCGAAGCGCTCCAGAACGAGCATCAGGAACTCATTCGGCGGATCTCCGAAAACAAGAAACTGCTCGATCAGCGGATCATCCAGCTCCGGACACTGGCGGAAACCTCGATGGCGGCCGGCGCCGAACGAAAACCGCTGATCCTGATGCAGTCGGTGATGGAAGTCCTCCAGCAGCGGATGAATTTATCCTCGGCGACGATCTTCCTGATGGAGGATCCCGGGCCGTCGCTGGTCCTGCGGGCCGGGTCCACTCCGGAAGCTCAGCGGCTCATCGGCCGGGGATACCGCCTGCCGGAAGAATCAACCTCCCTCGTCAAACAAGCGATCGGCAATAAGCGCATCTTTTCCGAAGGTGACCGCCCGCTGGAGAAGGATAATCCGCTTTCCACGGGCCGCTCGGAACTGGTGATCCCGCTCCTGATCGGCGACCGGGCCCTGGGCGTGCTGGACGTTCAATCCGAGGCGGTCAACGCTTTCGACGACTCGGACATCCTTACCCTGCGCGGTATCTCCCAAACCCTGGCCCACGGCCTGGAGTTGGCCCGCCTGAACGCATCCTCCCAGGCCGACCGCGAGGAAGTCCGCGCCTTAAACCGGCGCTACATGTCGGAAGCTTGGAAGGACGTGGATCAGGCATCGGACCTCTCGCTTTCGGTGGAGAGCAGCGACACCGACGGCGAGGAGATCATCACCCCGCTCGCCTCGTCGTACGATACGGCCTCCGTGCCGAGCAGCATCTCGCGCAGTCCGGATGGCACCCAGATCACCGCCCCGCTGATCCTGCGCGAACAGGTGATCGGCGCGCTTACGCTCGAGACGGGGGATAAGGAAATTTCCCAGGATGATCTGACTTTCATCGAAGCCGTCACCACCCAGGCGGCATTGGCCCTCGAAAACGCGCGCCTGTATTCCGAGCTGACCCAGCGCGCCTCCTATCTGCAGATCGCGAACGAAATTGCCCGCGACGCCAGCACAACCCTCGACCTCGACCTGTTGCTGCGCCGGGTGGTCGAACTTATCCGGGAGCGATTCAACTTCTCGCACGCCGCGGTGTACCTGATGGACGAACAGGACCAGGCCGCCGCGGCTTTCGCCGCCTCCGGACAGGCCGGCGCGGACCTGGTCGCCCGGCGCGCGTTCTACACCGCCGATTCGCATTCGGTCGTCGGGCACGTCCTTTCCACCGGGGTGCTTTTTGCCGCCAACAACCTGGAGAAAGACTCGGACTTCCAGGCGGATCCGCTGCTCTCCCATACCAAGTCGGAAGTGGGCATTCCACTGATCGTTGCCGGGCGGATCATCGGCGTGCTCGACATCCATTCCGCCAAACCAAACGCCTTCGGCACGGATGAGATCGCGATCCTGCAGACGCTCTCCGGACAGCTGGCGGTCGCCGTGCAGAACGCCCGCTTGTTCAGTCAGGTATCCTTGCGCGCGGAACGGGAACGGAAGGTGGTTGAAATCACGAGCCACATCCGGTCCACCAACGACATCTCTTCCATATTGCAGACGGCCGTCAGCGAGCTCCGCCGCGCGCTCGGCATCTCGAGCGGCACCGTCATGATCGGGCCGGCCCGGCCCGCGAAGATCGAGGAACCCAAGGGAACCGCCGGCCCGAGCGCATCCTGACGGCAACCCCCCTCCCATTTCGAAAAAACTGCGAAATGGGAGAGGGATGGGAGGGGTAAGGAGCGGGCGCGGATCAAGGCAGGACACGGATAATAGACGGGAAGACAGGATCCGGACTATGACAACCATCGTCGCCATCGCCAATGAAAAAGGCGGAGTCGCCAAAACCACCTCGACCCTTTCCATTGGCGCCGCCCTGGTCGAAAGCGGCCAGGAAATCCTCCTGGTGGATCTGGATCCCCAGGCCAACCTTACGCTCGCGCTGGGCATCCAACCGGGGCAAATCCGCCGTTCGGTCGCCGACCTACTGCTCGGCAACACGTCGGTGCTCAGCGTCTCGCGCGAGACCTCAGTCCCCGGGCTGGACCTGATCCCCGCCTCCGGAGAGATGCTGCTGGTCGAACGGTTCCTGTACGTCCGCCAGAACTATGAGTATCTGCTGCGCAAGGCGCTGGCGAAGGCCAGCATGTACAGCATGGTGCTCCTGGATTGCCCGCCGTCGCTGGGGGCGTTG
>CAZYSF010000579.1:0-9866 GCA_964649635.1 uncultured Anaerolineales bacterium
GGGCAAGCGCATCCGCGCTACGGATGAAGGCTTTGTCCGGCGGTCCGTTCCGCCGGCCTTCCGGCCAGCGGGCGCCGAAAGGTTTGGCCTCCTCCTCGAACAGCGGCTCGCGCCAATCCTTGCGCAGGGGATGCCCCGCAAAGCCCTCCCATAGAAGAATCCGGCGCAGATCCGGATGCCCTTCGAAGCGAATACCGAAGAGATCCCAGATTTCGCGCTCCTGGAATTCGGCGCCCGGGTAGATTGTTGCCAGACTGGGCAGGACCGGATTTTCGCGCGGCACGCGGGATTTGAGAACTTCCCCCGGCCCGCCGCCGGTTCGATACAAATGATAAACCGTTTCGAACCGGTCTTCGGGGAGATAATCCACTCCGGTGACCGAAGATAGATAATCATATTCTTCTTCGTCGCGCAGTGTTTGTGCGACGTTTGCCAGCAGGCTCGAATCGACGATCCAGCCGGAATACCCCTTCCGCTCGTCGCGGACAACGCCCTGCGGGAACCGTTCGCCGAGATTCACGTCCCCCGTTCCTCCCTCTTTGAGGGATCCCGCGGCCGGGGCGCCACGACCAGGTCCGGCCCGAGTTCGGGAACCGGGATTTCCCGCGCGCCCTGGCGGTACCACGGTGACGTCCGCCACGACTGGCCGGAAATCACTTTTTGCAGCTCGATCAATCCGTTCAACAGCGCCTGGGGCGTCGGCGGGCAGCCCGGGATGTAGACATCCACCGGGAGGACCTGATCGATCCCGGGAACCACGTTATACCCCTCGCGGAAAGGGCCGCCGCCCGACGCGCATGCGCCCATCGCCAGGACGTACTTCGGCTCGGCCATCTGGTCGTACAGGCGGACGATCGTCGGGGTCATCTTCTTGGTGACGGTCCCGGCGATGATCAGCAGATCGCTCTGGCGCGGGCTGGGGCGCATGATTTCCATCCCGAACCGGGATTTATCGAAGCGGCTGGCCTGGGTGCAGATCATCTCGATCGCGCAGCAGGCCAGGCCGAACATCATCGGCCAGATCGAGTTGCGCGTGCCCCAGTTGTAAATCCGGTCGAGGCTGGTGACGGCGATGCGCCCGATCAGGCTATCGGGCAGCTGAACTTGCGGATCGTGGAGCGGTTCGTCAGGCATGCGGTGGATATTTTCCCCGGGAAAAACTCACGTTTCCGGCCGGTGGATATTTCGAAGCCGAAATCGCTTTGGAGGCGATTATACCTCCCGGAAGTGCTGTTTTCGTAAAAACCTGATTTTCCGGTTTTGGGGGATTGGCAGTTACTCTACGATAACAACTTCGGATTTGTCACTTTGGGCAGCTTGCCCCCGCCTGACGGCTTTTTCAGAAGTTTCAATATCATATTTGGCCGGTCGGTTTGCCGTTATCGAATTCGGGTTCGCCCTCCACGGGAGCGGTCCAGGTGCTCCCGGATTTATACGCATCCACGTTGCTTTCATCCACCACAATCGAAGGGGTAACAAGGATGTAGGGGACCGCCCGGCCGTCGATGAGCACCTTCTTCATCTGACGGATGACGGTGGCGCCGATCAGGTCCGGATAGACACCCAGGGTGGCGGTTATCTCGCCGCCCCGGATCATTTCCAGCGTGACCGGGTTGCCGTCGATGCCTATGCACCAGATATCGGCATTAACAGTGCGGCCCAGTTTCTTGGCCGCGATGCAGGCGCCGATCCCCATCTCGTCCGAATTCCCATAAAAGAGATCGATCTCCGGGTGCTGCTGCAACGCGGCCGTGGCGACTTCCACCGCCTTGGTCCGGTCCCATTCCGCGGTTTGCTTCCCGATGATTTCCACCTTTGGGCAATACTGGGCGATCCCCCATTCGTAGCCCTGGGTCCTGCGGTTGGCATGAAAACCCGGGATCCCCATCAGGATGTAAACCTTTCCGCCCGGATTGCCGTTTTGTTCGAAAAGGTCGCAGGTATAGCGCGCAAGCTGAACCGCTCCGCCCCACTGGTCATAGCCGATGAATTCCTTAACCTCGCCGTCGTCGAGCGGGGTAATGGTGTTGTGCATGAAAACGGGGATGCCGCGTTTGTTGGCGCTCTTGACCGCGGTGACGATCGCCTTCACGTCGATCGGATTGATGGCGATGGCGGAAATCCCCTTCTGCAACTCCTGCTCGACCACCGAAACCTGACCGGAAAAATCGTCCTCCTTTTCGGTGGCCACCGCATCCACCGCCCACCCCAGAAGTTCCGCCTCCCGTACGGCGCCTTCCTTGATGGCCACGTGGAACGGGCTCCCGAACCCGGGCGGGACGATCGCGACGCGCACAGTCTGCGAGGTCGATTCCCCGCCCCCGTCCCCCAATAAGGCGATTACGACCGCGAGCAGGATAAAACCCGCCGCGCCCAGACTCCACCGGAGGATTGCCGCTTTGTTCATGATCAGCTCCTGGATACCTGGGCATTTCGCGGATACCCGTAATGGAAGCAGCCGCCAAACCCGGGACCATGCGTCCGATAAAATTCTACCATCGCATGCAAGGCGAAAAGCCCCTGCCACGGATTGGCAGGGGCTTTCCTGTTCGACCGTTCTGAAACCCCGCAAAAACCTAGCGAATGCCCTGTTCGATGAGCGGCGCGATCGCTTCGATGTTGTCGGGGCGAACCGTGCCGACGCCGGTGTCGATGTGCAAACCCGGAATCAGGTAATTCTTTGTCAGCCAGATTTGCTGGATCGGGTAGTACCCCTGCAGGTAGAGCACCTGGTCGAAGCTGGCGCTGATCCAGCCACCCTTGATGCCTTCGATCGTCGCCGGCGAAAGGTCGATGCCGCCGGAGATGATGTCACCGGGTTGCTTGCCGGCCTGCTGAAGGACCTTCGGCAGGATCGCGGTGATATTGCCGTGCTGGGTCCCAATCGCCTTGAGATTGGGGTGAGCCGCGATGTACGCCGTCAGAACCGGGATCGCCAGGGAGGCATCCTTGTCCACGTCGTCGGTCATGTCGAGTTTCTCGACCTTAAGGCCCGCCTCGGTGAGGGCATCATACACTCCCTGCGAACTCACACTTCTTCCTTCCTGGTGCCAGATGTCGTAGACCAGGGCTTCATCGCCCGCCTTCAGCCCCGCCGCGACCATCGCCAGACCGGTCAAATAGCCGCCGGCATGAAGATCGGCGCCTGCATATCCGAATCCCTTGGGTTGATATTTCTTCTCGATGTTGGAAAGCGGGTTGTTGCCGCTGGTGACGACGATCCCCAAACCAATAGCCTGGTCAACGAGCGGTCCCATCGCAGCTTCCCCGGGATGGCCCATGATCACAATGCCGTCCGGTTTCGCGGCGATCGCTTCCTTGAACTGATCGATCATCTTCTGGGAATCCCAGCCTGCGTATTGCTCGATCAGTTTGACCCCCAGCGCTTTCGCGGCGGCTTTGGCGCCGTTGGTCCGCGCCAGTGTGGATGCATCGCCCGGATTCCCGCCCATTTGCATGTAGACGGTGAGCTCTGCCCCGACGGGTTCCTCGGCGCCCGGCACCTGGACTTCGACGGTTTCTTTTTCCGTGACGATTCTCGTGACCTCTACCGGATTTGATGCCGGTTGGCAGGCCGAGAGGACGAGGGTGGCCAGTAGCAAGACGGCCATCAGGGAAATAAAACGCTTCATGATATTCCTCCTTTTGAGTGTTGGAAATGTTCTTTTACTAGTGACCCGCGTTGGTTCACAGGTTAGTGCAAATGCTTTGTGCGGCACCTCCTTCTCCGACGAATTGGGCTCCGTGATGCGCCGGGGAGTGATCAGTTCCCTTCCGCATCGTCCATTTTTCCATCTGCCACGGAAGGCGTCCGCGCCGGAAGAATCCACTTTCGGATCCGTGCGGATGCCGGACCGATGCGTCCGTCCCCGATGAGCACGTTGATCACGACTGCGGCGATGATGATCACACCCATGACCGACTGGACCCAGTAGCTCGTGACGCCGGTGGCGACCACGCCGGCCTGCAGGGAACCGATGATGTAAGCTCCGAAAAATGTGCCGACGATGCTCCCCCGTCCGCCCGAGATCAGGGTGCCGCCAATGAATACTGCCGCCATCGTCCACAATAGGAATCCCTGCCCCTGGTTCGGGAAGAAGACGTTGATTTCGATTGTTAACAGAAGCCCGCCGAAGGCGGCGATGATCCCCATCAGCGTGAACAGCCGGATTTTGGTGGCCTCTACGTCGATTCCCATGACCCGCGCAACGTTCGCATTGTCGCCGATGAACATGATCGCTTCGCCGAACGTATGCCGGTTCAATATGAACCACAGGAGGACGGCCAAGCCGGCGGCCCAGACCGCCTGGGCGGGAATAACACCGAAGATCCTTCCCGTCAGCAGCTGGTGCGCGGCCGTTTTTTCCACCGCCGCGATATCCAGCTGCAATCCGTTGGCGATCAGGATGGTTATCCCATACCAGAAAAACTGCGCGGCGAGTGTGGCCATGATCGATGGGACGCCGACTTTGGCGACGAGCAGACCATTAACCCAACCGACCAACGCGCCCGCGGCGAGCGCGAGGATTATCCCAAGCCAGGGGGCCCAGGGTCCGGGCACGTGCTTGAACACATAAGCGAAGATAAAACCCGACAAGGCGACGATGGCCGGGAAACTGAGGTCGATCTCTCCGGCGGTGATCACCAGGGTCAGCCCCAGCCCGAGGACCAGCCAGGGTGGCACCGTTTGCAGGAACGACATATAGATCAGCGGGTGGGTGAAGACGGTGGGAGCCGTGACGATGAAGGCGGCATAGAGGAGGAGCAGCACCCCGACCACGGGGAGTCCTTCTATCCTTCCCAGAATGGAGAAGAGCGATCTGCGCGGATTCATAAAGACACCTCGTCCATCCGGCCGTGGGCATATTCCAGCATGAAGTCATCCAGCGCTTTGAGGGAGATTTCCCGCTTGGGCTTGTCCGCCACGATCTTCCCGCGGTCCATGATGACGAACCGGTCCGAAATTTCGTATACATCGGCGAGGTTGTGGGAGATGTATATGCACGCCTTGCCGGCCGACTTGATCTTATGCACGAAATTCAGCACTTTGCGCACTTCCTTCAACGAGAGGGCAACGGTTGGTTCATCCAGAATGATCAATTCCGCCTCGAAGTGCATGGCCCTCCCGATCGCCACCCCCTGGCGCTCACCTCCGGAAAGTTTGGTAACGTTCGAATCCACGGTAATGCCCACTCCCCGGAATCCAATTGTCTTGACCATGATTTCGTTGGCGATTTCTTTTTCCTTTCTGACATTGATGAAACCCAGCGGATAACAGATCTCCCGGCCGATGAAGAAATTGCGCCACAAGGGCTGTTTCTCCCCGAGCGATTTATCCTGATAGACTGTCTCGAGCCCCAGGGCGTGGGCGCGTTTTACGTTATAGGCTCCGAGATTCACCTTCTGACCGGCGATGTTAAGTTCGCCGGATGTAGGCGGGAAGACACCGGTGAGGATTTTCACCATAGTCGATTTTCCGGCTCCGTTGTCGCCGATCAATCCAACAATTTCGTTCTTCCCAACGGTCAGGTTGATATCCTTCAGCGCACACACCAAGCCAAAATATTTTTCTACGTGTATCATCTCCAATGCATTGGGAGGGGAGACGGTTCCACGGCGTGCTTCGGAGCGGCCAGCCTCCGGCACGCGGACTTTATTGGGCGGATCGGACCGTTTTTTTGTCATCGGCTCCTCCAGGCATGCAAAAATGCGGCCGCGCCGGATTCGAACCGGGAGGTTCGGATGTGACGCAGCCGGAAAGGGCTTTGGATTGCGTGCAATACCGGTTTCATGCTTGTTGCTTGCCAATTTCATGCTAGCAAATGAACCGGAGGCAGGACAACAGGTTCAGCGCATACTTGATGCAAACCGGATGCAAAGGGAGTGCAATCGATTGAAGAAAACCGGGGAAATAATTTTAAAAAGTGCAAGCGGGGTGCAATTCGATAATTCGCAGGGGTTTTTGAGCTGCTTTTTCCTCCGGACTAGCGTACCGGATGATGATTCCGCACAAGATTATCCACCAGTGCTTCGATCGCGCCTTTTAGATCATAAAAGTATTGTCGGCGGCTCATATGCAGCTCCCGCGCGATCGCATCCACCGGGCGCTCTTCGACATACGTCAGCTGCAGGATCCGGTAACCGCGTTTGGTGCGCGAGGAATCCCGGCTGTCCGCCGCCGGCGGCCGCAACCCGTCGATCGCGGTGAGCAGCGTGTGCCGCAGTTCCTCCCCCCGGATCGGAGGATTGGGATCCGCCGAACCGCCCCCCGAACAAGCCGCCCATTCGCAAAGCTCGCAGCGGCCGAGGTAATGGTCATCCCACAAATGCCGCAACGCGTCGCGCGTCTGGCGCATAAGCCAGCCGCTTTCCAGCAACCAGGCATCCTCCAGCATCGGCGTATTGGCGGTCACCACTTCCTCAAGGATCCCGATCGCTTCCTCGCGGAACGCGTCCGGGACCGGGCTTTGGACTTCGAGGACGCCGACCAGGCGTTGATTCTGTATAAGCGGTAGCGCCACCGCGCACTGGGAATCCACCCCCATCGGGACGACTCCTTCCCGGCGGCCGATATCCGACACATACACCGGCCGCCGTGTCTCCTTGGCCTCCTGGAGGATGCTTCCGCGGCCGGTAAGCGCCCGCCGTTCGGGAATGGCAGCCGACGGATCCTCACATGGATGGGTCTGCGGCACCAGCTCGCCCGTATCCCGATCGGCAAGGTAAATCCGGCAGTAGGCGAATCCCACGCGTTCCTCGACCGTCTGCGCCAGGCGGGTGAGCATCTCGTTCAGGTAGCGCCCGCTGAGGATCGACGAACCGCCCTCCGGTTTGGAAACGGCCTGGCGGGCGCGGCGGCGTTCGACATCGACCAGGACCGCGAGCAGGATGATCGCGCCGGTGATCGCGTCCTTCCACCAGGGCAGCGCGTTGAGCATGATCATCCCGTTGGGAATTACGGTGATGATCAGCACCCCCACAAAGGTGCCCCACACCCCGCCCACCCCGCCCCCCAGGGAGACTCCGCCGATGATCGACGCGGCAATCGAATACAGTTCGTAACTGCCGCCGTTGGTTGTGGCGGCGCCGTCGATGTAGGCAATCAGAATCATTCCCGCCAGGGCCGAAAGCAGCCCGCACGCGGCGTAGACCAGCATTTTGTGGCGGTCCACCTTCACGCCCGAAAGCCGCGCGGCGGTTTCGTTCCCGCCGATGGCGTAGCAATAGCGCCCGAATTTGGTATTGCGCAGGAGGTACCATGCCGCCAGGTAGACGCCAAACATGATCAGCGCCGGGGCGGGGATGATCCACACCGATCCGTCGGAAATCCACTTGAAATCATCCGGGAGGGAGTGAGTTGGCCAGCTGTAGGCGATGGCTTGCGTTATCCCGTGCAAGCCGACCATCGTACCGAGGGTGACGATAAAGGGCGGCATGCGCCGGTTGGCGATCAACCAGCCCTGGGCCCCGCCGATCAGGGTCCCTACCAGGAGGCCGACGAGGATCGCGAGCCATGAGAGCGGCCCGGTCAGCGGCGGAACCGGGCCCAGCCCGTATTTCATCAAGCTGGCGGCGACCATCCCGGACAGCGCCACGACCGAACTGACGGAAAGATCGATGCCACCGGTCAGGAGCACCAGCGTTTGCCCGACCGCCACAATCCCGATCGTCGAGGCCATTGTGGCGATCAGCAGCAGATTACCGACCTGTCGGAAGGCAGGCGAAAGCGCCGAGAAGGTAACCATCAGGACGAGCAGGCCGAAAAGGGCGCCGATTTGATCCGTCTGCCATCCCGGCGGGAACGTCCGCCCGCCGATCCAGCGCCGGAAAAATCCCTTGCCCATCGCCGGAGCGGCTTTCATTCCGTGCCTCCCCCGCCGGCCCGCCGGAGAATTTCCCGCTGCGAGGCGTTCGCCCGGAGCAGATCGGCGGCGATCGTTCCCCGGCGCATGACCAGAATTCGGTCGCACATGCCGAGGATCTCGGTTAAGTCGGAGCTGACCAGAATGATCGCCGTGCCGCGGCGGGCAAGTTCGTTCATCAGCCGGTAGATCTCCACTCGCGCGCCGACATCCACGCCGCGGGTCGGTTCATCGAAGATGAGAACCCGCGCCCGTGCGGCCAGCCATTTGGAGAGGACCAGTTTCTGCTGCGTGCCCCCCGACAGCGTCAGCGTCGGCTGGGCAAGCGTCTCGCTTCGGATGCCGAGTTCACCGGCGTAATATTGCGCGATGTCGACCTCCCGCGAATGGTCGATCCACGGCCCCGGCCAGGCGTTTTCCAGCGCCACCAACGTCATGTTGTGTTGCGCCTGCATCTGTAAAACCAGGCCCTGTTCCAGACGGTCTTCCGGAAGAAGGCCAATCCCATGGGCGATCCCGTCATCCGGCGAGCGGATCTCCGCCGGCTGGCCATCGATAAATATGGAACCGCCCTCCGCGGGATCCGCTCCAAACAGGGCTCGCGACAGTGCCGTTCCTCCCGCCCCGATCAAGCCCGTGATTCCCAGAATCTCACCCGCGTTGAGCGTAAAGGAAACATCCTCCAGCGCGCCGGTCCGGCGTAATCCTTCGACCCGCAGGACCTCCGGGCCGGCGACGGGCGGGGCCTTCGAGAATTTTCCCGGCAGATACCGGCCGACGATCCACAGGATGAGGTCTTCCAGCGACGCTTCCGCGAGGGGAACCGTCGTGATTTTCCGGCCGTCCCGCAGGACGGTCGCGCGATCGCCAAGCTGGAGGACCTCCTCCAACCGGTGGCTGATATACAGGATCGTCACCCCCTGCGCCCGAAGCGTGCGGAGAATGCCGAAAAGATCCGCGACTTCCCGTGCCGAGAGCGCCGCCGTCGGTTCGTCCATGATGATCATTTCGGCCGAAAGGTGCAGCGCGCGCGCGACTTCGATCATGCGCTGCTCGGCCGCCGAGAGTTCGCCGATGCGGGCCAGCGGATCGATGGGCAGGTTCAGGCGGTCCAGGAGAACATTCGCGCCCTCGACCATCCTATCCTGATCGATGATCGGAAGACCGGAGGGAAGATGGGGTTCGCTGCCGAGGTAGATATTTTCCGCAACCGTCAGGTGCCGGACCAGGTGGCATTCCTGGTAGATAACACTGATGCCCGCCTTCTGCGAATCCGACGGATTCTGGAAAACGACCGGACGGCCCTTGAACGAGATGGTCCCCGCATCGGGCGGGTACACGCCGGTGAGGATTTTTATCAGGGTGGATTTTCCCGCGCCGTTTTCCCCCAGGAGCATATGGGTTTCCCCGCGCAGGATATCGAGGTCGATATTCTCCAGCGCCTGAACGCCTGGGAAGGCTTTATGAATGCCGCGAAGTTCAAGGAGAATTTCCGGAGAAGGCATGAGGGAATTGTATTACGTATTTCGTAAAAGACAGCGCAAGCTCATATTCGTAATTCCCGCGGATTCTTAGCGCGAATTCCGGTGACCCGGTCTACTGGATGCCCGCTTCGACCGCGCGGGCATGACGATCATTCAATCGGCCGTCTTCCCGGCGCCTGCCCTCGCGCCCGCCCTCGCGGAGCATCCCCGCTTGCCCCTGTTCTATTAGCGGGGATGGTAGCGAAGCGAGGGGAGCATTCCCACTCGAATTTAATTTTTGAGTGGGAATGGTAGTGAAGCGAGGGTGATCTCAGCCGGGATCCATGGGAACCAGCTTCTGGATGCCGGCTTTGAATATGCCGGCATGACGATCATTCCATCGTCCGTCATCCCGGCGTGGGCTTAGCCGGGATCCATGGGAATGAACCTCTGGATGCCGGCTTCGAACACGCCGGCATGACTGGATGCCCGCTTCGAGCACGCGGGCATAACGATCCAGGCGGACTGTTGCCTATTCCAG
>CAZYSF010000580.1:0-7853 GCA_964649635.1 uncultured Anaerolineales bacterium
CTCCCGATTTTCCATTTTATTTTTTCGGCTTTCCAATAACCGTTCGCGGTCTTCCGCGGCCGGTTGAGTGGCCCCGGCCCGTTTACCCCGGGCTGAGAGACACGGCCTGAGACAGCGCTATCTTTCCGGATCGTTATTCGCGATCTACTTTTCAACTCCGGTGATGACGATACCCTGGACGAAAAACCGTTGGGCGGCGATGAACAGGATCAGCGGCGGGATCAGGGTCACCAGCGCGCCGGCCTGGATCAGCTCCGGCCGCTGGCCGAACATCCCGTTGAAACGGGCCAGGGCGACCGAGACCGGCTGCATGTCCATCTTGGACGTGAGGTAGATCAGCGGAGTGAAGTAATCATTCCAGGCATAGACGATATGGAATACCGTTACCGCCACGATCACCGGGTAGGATTGCGGGATGATGATCGACCACAGCACCCGCAGCGGGCTGGCGCCGTCGATCATCGCGCTCTCGTCCAGCTCGCGCGGCAGAGTCATGAAGAACTGCCGCAGCAGGAAGGTGTCGTATGGGTTGGCAAAAAAGGTCGGGACGATCAGCGGCAGCCAGGTTCCCACCCAGCCGATCTGCGTGAAGAACAGGAAGGTCGGGATGACGGTCACGGTGCCGGGCAGGAACATGACCGAGATCAGAAGCATGAACAGAAGATCCCGGAACGGGAAGCGGAATCGCGAAAAGCCGAAAGCCACCAGGATGCACGAAACTAAAACCCCGACGGTCGTGGAGGCTGCATAGAAGAACGTGTTCCACAGCACCTGCGGGTAGTTGATGGCACTCCACATCTCGGTGTAGTTGCCCCAGGTCGGGGAGAAGACCCACGGCCGGTCGAGGGATTTGTACGAGCCGCCGTTCCATGTGCTTGGGCCGTCGGTCAGTTTCTTCGGATCGATGAAGATGCTCCCCTTTTGGAATCCCCGGAGCAGGACCATGTCTCTTTTCGATCCGTCTTCCTGGGGAACGGTGTAGAGGTCCAGTGTCTGCCCGGCAAACGCCGCCAGATCCACGGTTTCCTCCACATCCGTCCCGACCTTATTAACGATGACCTTGAAGGTCCCGGAGAGACCCGTCGGAAGCGTTAATTTGGGCGGAGTCACCGGCCAGATAGGCGCATTCTGCAGGGCGAACTGGGCCTGCGTTTTCAAGGAAGTCATGACCATGTACACGAACGGGATCAGGAATAGGATCAGCAAAAGGGAGGCAAAACCTGTTACCAATATCGACGGTAGAGCCTTCGCGATCCTGGATGGGCGGTAAGTAGTCTCCATGGTTGCACCAATAGGGAAGCCGGGTTATTTATCCGACGCGTAATACACCCACTTGCGGGCGGTGGCGAACAGGAAGAACGTGACCACCAGGATGACCAGGAACAGCACCCAGGCGAGCGTCGCCCCGTACGACATGTTGTGGTAGAAGAGGAACGTCCGATAAAGAAGCAGGTTATAGAACATCGTCGCGCCGCCCGGATACCCGGTGCCCTGGTTAACCACCAGGGGGACCAGGAAGTATTGGAACAGGCCGACGACGCTGAGGATCAGGTTGTAGAACACAACCGGAGAAATCATCGGGAAGGTGACATTCCAGAACGTGGCCCACACGCCGGCGCCATCCACTTTCGAGGCGTCGTAGAGCTCGGTCGGGACGGATTGCAGGCCTGCCAGCTGGGTCAGCATGGCGTTGCCGATCCCCCAGATGCCCATGATGATAAAGGTCGGGTAAACCCAGTTAACGTCGTTGACCCATAGCGGGACGTCGGATTTCGCCATGCCCAGCCACATCAGGAACTTGTTGACCCAGCCGTTTTCCGGGTTCAGGACGCCGCCCCACAGAATGACGCTGGCGACGAAGGGGATGATGTAGGGCATGTAAAACGCCGAGCGGAAGAAATTCTGGCCTTTGAGGTTCTTGTTGTTCATCAGCAGCGCGATGAAGAGCGGGAGGAAGATCGCCACCGGCAGGGACATCAGACCAAACCTAAGGGTCACCAGCATGGCCCCCGGAGTCTCACTTCCGGCTTTGCCCCACACCGTGCCGTCGGTTAACAGGGTGGCGTAGTTATCGAACCCGACCCACTTCGGGGCGGCGAGGATCTGGTCTTCGATCTTGAGATCCATGAAGGTGAACAGGAACGTTGCAATCATGGGGAGGAGCGTGAAGATCAGGAAACCGATAAGCCATGGTGAAATGAAAAGGATCCCGTTGCGGAATTCCCGCCTGGCCAGCGGGGGCATGTTCCGCAGGGTGTCGACGGAAGGCAATTGGGGAAGACGGGTAAGTTGCTCCATTATAAACGCTCCGTAGTAAGTTATCGGGCGGGCGATTTTCATCGCCCGCCCGATAGTTTATCAAGAACCGATTACTTGGCGAAGATCACGTTGAGGTCGGCCAGGTAGGTTGCGATTTCCTTGTCCAGGTCGAGCCCAGCGGTGTTGCGAAGCAGGTTGGCGAACGTGTTGCCACGGGTCCAGGCCTCGTTGTAGTTCGGCATGTAACCTTCAGCGCTCGGGGCGTCCGGGTAGGACAGGCCGGCGATGACGGTGTCGAGGTTCTTAACCCACGGGTACGCGATGGCCTTCTGCTCGCGCCAAGCTTCCTGCGCGGAGATCAGCGCGGGGATCGCGCCGTAGGCAGCCGCCATATCCTCGGAGCCGATGATGAGGATCTGAACCGCATCGGTGACGAGGTACTTCAGGACTTCGAAGGCCTGTTCCGGAACCTTGGTGCCCTTCCAAATGCGGAAGGTGTCGGCATCAACGCGGCCGGCGACGGTGCCATTGTAGGAGGGCAGGATGCCCGCGTCCCAGGTCTTGACATCGCCCATGCAGCAGGTGTACCAGAACGGCTGATCGGTCATGGCAACTTTGTTGCTGTTGAAGGGGTTGCCACCGGCATAGTCCTGGCTGCCTTCAACCGCACCGTTGGCCATGAAGGGCTGATCGCCCCAGATCGCATCGTAGGTCCATTTCCAAGCAGCGACCCACGCATCGGGAGCCTGGGAGGTCTTGCCATCGGCCGCAACCATCGAGCCGTTGGCGAAGAAAGCACCCCAGTAGTTCGGGTGATTCTCGTACTGCCAGGTGTAACCGTATTGCTTGACGTCGTCCTTGTTGAAGCCTTCTTCAGTCGAGTTCAGCCCGGCGCCGTCGATGGTAAGCAGTTTCGAAACGGCGGTCAGGGTATCCCACGACCAATCCGCTTCGGTGCCGTCCGGCATCTTGTATTTTTCGCCGTAGTTGGCGGGCGGGTACGCAAGACCGGCTTCATCGAAGAGCTTGGTGTTGTAGAAAACAACCGAAGGATAAACTGCAAACGGAAGTCCGACCTGCCCTTCCGAGGTCTCGTATGCGGAGACCAGGGCCGGGTTGAAGATCGAGCTGTCGAAGCCGCTCGAGGTCATGTAGCTGGAGATGTCCAGCCACTGCCCGTAGAAGGCGTTCGAGCC
Organism: uncultured Anaerolineales bacterium; assembly: GCA_964649635.1. Taxonomy (GTDB): domain Bacteria; phylum Chloroflexota; class Anaerolineae; order Anaerolineales; family RBG-16-64-43; genus JAFGKK01. The sequence continues at coordinate 3,456 of CAZYSF010000580.1, forward strand.
GCCCCAGCCTACCGGTCCGATGATGTCAGGGCCGTTGCCGGAAGCGATCTGGGTGGAGAGCACGTCCTTGGCGCTGTCGAAGGGGACGATTTCCAGGATCAGGTTGATATCATCCTGCATCGCGTTGAATTTGTTCACAACTTCCAATTCAGCGCGAACCTGAACCGGATCGGTCCCGGTGCCCATGCCTACGAACCAGCGGACATCGATCGTGTCCTCTTTGGCAGGAGCTTGGGTGGCATCAGGCGCATCGGTAGCAACCGGAGCAACCGTGGTGGCCGTGCCGCACGCCACGAGCAGCATGCTGAGAACGGTCAGCGCGGTCAAAACAACAAAAATTTTACGCATTTCCTATCTCCTTTTCTCCTCAAACAAGAATTCAGAACAGTCGATTGACGTACCGTATCGTACGAAAACCAATTTCTGCGCGTTATCTCCTGTTACCACCTCCTTTCGCAATCACTGGCTGATGAGATCCATACACAGACCTGAGGAGGAGCGAATAACCAGTTCCGTCGGCAGGACCAGACGATGCGGCGGAGCCGTTCCCTCATTAACGATTTGGATCAGCGTTTCCGCGGCCAATTGCCCCATTCCCTGAATACTTTGGCGGACCGTGGTAAGCGGCGGATCCATATGCGCGGCCGATGGAATGTCGTCGAATCCGACAACGGCCACATCTTCCGGAATTCGTTTGCCCGATTCCCGCAATGCGCGCAACGCGCCCACGGCCATGGTGTCGCTCGCGACAAAAACGGCATCCGGGTTCTGAGGTATCAGGCGCATCATACTGGCGTATCCACCGCTTTCCGAAAAGTCACCCTCGACCATAAGGGCCGGGTCGGGGCTCATGCCACGCTCGTGGAATGCATGCTCATAGCCTTCCCGGCGGTCGATCCCGGCGATCATGTTGTTGGGACCGGTGATGGTGGCCACCCGGCAACGGCCCAGGCGGAGCAGGTGCACAACCGCTTCGCGCGCGCCTTGGAAGTTGTCGGCATCCAGATAACTCAGATCGGTTCGCGTGGGATGGCGCCCGATGAGCAGGAACGGCAGACCGGCTTTGGTCAGAGCCTCTAGGATGGGATCATCAATGAGATAGGAGGCAATGACCATTCCGTCCAGGAGGCTGTCCGAAACCAATTGATGGATTTTATTTTGTTCCTGTTCCGGATTGGTCAACCACAACATGACCGAATAATCTCGGGCGTTGCAAACCGCGGTGATGCCTTGAATGAGCCTTGGATAATACGGATCGGTGAAAAGCGAAGACTGCGCAGTCGGTAAAACCAAACCAATAATTCTTGTCCGCCCGGAAGCCAACCCCCGCGCCACGGAATTAGGCCGATAATTCACTTTCCGTATAACTTCCTGGATACGCGCGCGGGTAGATTCCTTTACATTCGGATCGTTATTGATCACACGAGAAACCGTGGACCGCGATACGCCACTCAGCTTGGCGACTTCTTCAATCAACATTCAGGAGGGCTCCCTAAAAATTGAGGCCGGCGATTCATGTAATAGGAAAAAACCAAAAAAATATTGGGACCGCTCCCAATATTAGAGTATAAATTGGCAATTGTCAATGGTTTTTGATTCCATTTGACTCAATTAATGCGCCTATTTTTAGCCAATTTTGAAGATCCTGCAACGGTTGGCCGAAAATGACCAAATGGGTTAAAGAATGGAAGCGCTTCCATTTCCGCTGTAAGAATCTGGGTTGCACCGGATATCTGTCAGAGGTTGCATAATCACCTTATCAGGCACCTCGCCGCTCCTGGTAGCTGATCCTGGCAGCAGGCGGGCGGTGGGAATATCCATCCAATCGATAATCACGGATTCCACCCCCCTCGCCCGGCCCAGCCCGGTTGGAGAAAATGCGGACATCCAGATGCAAGAATTATTCAACAACATATTATTTGCGAAGGCCTGATCGGATGCTGCCCGGCCTTGAAGTGATCGGTGCAAGACACTATAATCCCGGCATGGCACCCCGGAAATCGCTTTTCCTATACAGCGCCGAACTCGAAAAGTTCCCCTTCCCCTCCGACCATCCTTTTAATACGATCCGCGCGCCCAAAACGCGCGAATTGATCCGCTCCATGGGCTGGCTTGCGGACGCGGACCACGCCGAAGCCGGGTGCGAGCCCGCAGCCCGCGGGGTGCTTGAAAAATTCCACACCCGACGCTACCTGGACGCGCTCCAGAACGCCTCGCAAGGCGGATGGGATTACGACGTGCTGAGCCTGGGGATCGGGACGTCGGATTGTCCGGTGTTCCCGGGGATGTACGAACACTCGGTCCTGGCCGCCGGCGCCACGCTGGCCGGCGCGGCCGCCATCCTCGCGGGCCGCGCGGACGCGGCCTTCAATCCGCACGGCGGCTTCCATCATGCCTTCCCGGAGCGCGCGGCGGGATTTTGCTACATCAACGACCCCGCCCTCGGCTGTCTGACCCTCGCGGATGCCGGAAAGCGCGTCCTCTATCTCGACGTCGACGTCCACAACGGCGACGGGGTCGCGTTTGCCTTCCAGGACCGGGCGGACGTGATGACCATCTCCCTGCACGAGAATCCGCGGATCCTCTTCCCGGGAACCGGTTTCGAAAATGAACTCGGCACTGGGAAGGGCAGGGGATTTTCCGTGAACGTTCCGCTGCCGGTCGGAACGTACGACGAAGCCTATCTCGGCGCGTTTGACGAGGTCGTCCCGCCGCTGGTCCGCGTGTTCAACCCGGACGTGTTCGTCATCGAACTAGGAACCGATGGCCTGGCACAGGATCCGCTGGCCCATCTGCAGCTGACCAACAATGTATATGCGGATATCCTCCACCGGATTTTATCGTTTGAAAAACCGATCCTGATGACGGGCGGCGGCGGATACAACGTGGAGAACACGGTCCGCGCCTGGGCTCTGGCGTGGAGCGTGCTTTCCGGGCAGGATGACGATGATTACGGTAACGCCGGGCTGGGCGGGGTGATGTTGGGCAGCACGGAATGGAAGGGCGGATTGCGGGACAGGGAATTGGTCATCTCGGATCAGCAAAGAGAGGCCGTTACCCAGGCGCTGGCCTATACCGTTAAAAATGTTAAATCGTTGGTTTTCCCGATTCACGGTTTGAAACCGTAACGATTTTCGTAAGGGCGAGGCGGTGCCTCGCCCGAGATTCGACCGTCATGCCCGCGCGTGCGGAGCGGGCATCCAGGAATCGGTCTCCATTTGGCCTGGATTCCCGCTGAGAACACGCGGGAATGACGACCACCGAATGATCCCCATATGCTGTTCCCGCGCCCATCCGTACCCCCTTAAAACCACAGGGGCGCGGTCATCGCGCCCCATATAATCATTGATGTTCCATTTACATTTGATAACCGCAGGGGCGCGGAAAGCGCGCCCCTGCGGCCGCAACCCGATATTATTTTGCCCGCACCGGCCGGATCAGCATCACCAGACCTGCCGCGATCAGGCAGGCGATCCCGGCTACGACGAATGCCAAGCGGTAATCTCCCACGGTGAACAATTTTTCCACTATTTGCCCGGCCGCATCCTTGGATTGATATGTCACCTTGTCCACCACGCGCATCAGCGATGCCGCCAGGTACGGACCGGCGATCCCACCCGCCCCGTAAGCCGTGAACATCACGCCGTAATTCGCTCCGATGTTTTTGGTACCGAAGTAGTCGGCGGTCAGCGCGGGGTAAAGGGCGAGGAAGCCGCCGAAACACAACCCGACAAGCGAGACCCCCAATAGATACAACGGGTAGCCGCGCAGGAAATCCAACCCCAGCAGCGCGATCCCGCATAGGATAAAAATCGTGATGAGCGTGATCTTGCGCCCGATCTTATCGGAGGCGATCCCCCACAGGATTCTTCCCGTGGAATTGAAGATGGCGATGATGGAGACGGCCATCGCCGCGGCTGTGGCGGTCAGGCCGAAGTCGACGGCGGAAATCGGCTGCGCCAGAGTGCCCAGGCTGAAGGATTGCCAGATCGGCGAGGCCTTCATGATGATCTGCAGTCCGCCCATGCATGCGGCGAAGTAGGTCACCCACAGCAGCCAGAAGGACGGCGTACGGATCATCTCGGTCGGCGTCAGGTCCGTTTTAACGACGGCCGCGGCGGGCGTTTTCGCCTGCGGCGGAGTCCAGCCGGACGGAACATACCCGGCGGGAGGATTTTTCAGAAGCTGCGCGCCGGCCACGACGCACACGAGGAAGATCACCCCCAGCACCAGAAAGGTATTGAAGACGCCCAGCTCCGGCAGGGTGAAGAGGCGCGCGCCCATCAGCTCGTACGCGCCTCCGGAAATCAGCGCCTTGGCCAGCGGCGCGAAGAAGAAGGCGCCGGCGCCGAACCCCGCCACCGCCAGGCCGGTGATCAGCCCGCGTTTGTCCGGGAA
>CAZYSF010000581.1:0-3294 GCA_964649635.1 uncultured Anaerolineales bacterium
GATCGCGCCCTTCGAAAGCGCGGCGGGGATAATCGCGCGGGCGTCGGCCTGGGGAGTCACCGACTGCATTTGCCGTAAACAGACCGCGCTCATCGGCCGGCCCTGCCCGCACCCGGTCGAAGCCTGCATGATCATGTCTTCCACCCCGGATGCCTTTCACGGCCGCAAGGGGGTGCGGGAACTCTCCCGGGAGGAAGCGCTGAACCTGTTGCGGAGCGTGGCGGAAGCCGGGTTGGTCCATTCGGTGGCCAACAATCAGGAAGGAAATTGGTACATCTGCAACTGTTGCACCTGTTCATGCGGCATCCTGCGCGGGATGGCGGAAGGCGGAGTGGCATCGGTAATCGCACATTCCGGGTTCGTCTGCCGGGTGGATGAAGCCGCCTGCAGTGCCTGCGGCGTATGCGCGGAGCGCTGTCCCTTCCAGGCCATCACCATCGACGGCGCGGCGCGCGTGGATGCTCTCCGCTGCGCGGGATGCGGCGTGTGCACGGTGGGATGTCCGAACGATGCGTTGACTCTGGTGCGGGTGGAAACGGCGAAGAGCGTGCCGCCGCCCGTGGACGAGGAAGCCTGGCGCGTGGAACGGACGGCATGGCGGGCGCAGCATCTTCCCCCTCCTTCGGGATGGGGGGAGTAGAACGACACATAGAAAATGTACGATCCCAGGGGGAGGGAATGGCGGAAGAGATCCAATCAAGGGGGATTGTCATGTCATATGCTCAAGAATCGAAAACATTTCTTCGCGCCCGGATTCTTCGAAGGAATTTAACCATCCCGGAGAAAATGCTTTGGCGGCGCCTGAGAGCCCACCGGCTGGCGGGTGCCGGTTTCCGCCGTCAACATCCGATCGGTCCCTATATTGTCGATTTCTGCGCTCCGCGCAAGAAGGTCGTTATCGAGTTGGATGGAGAGCCTCATACTGCGCAGAAAGAATATGATTCCGCCCGTTCGGATTATCTCGCGGGGTTAGGATTTACAGTGATTCGTTTTTGGAATCATGAAGTTGTCGAGGATATTGAGGCAGTTTTAAAAAAGATCCGTGAAATCATTGGGGCAGACAATAATTTTGATTCCGCTTAAGGCCGCGAATTCCCTCACCCTGTCCCCCTCCCCCCGAAAACCACTTCCCCCCATCCCTCTGGAATGGGGGGATTAGAACCGATCACAATAAGCAGCGGAACTCAGGGGGGAGGGGAGGGCAAAAAACGCGCGGAGTGGCGGGCGAAGTATACGCTTTATGGTGCGAACTTCATGCCCGAGTGTATTTATCTGGCATCCATTTTCTTCCAGGCATTACCCAAAAAGGATTTTATGGATTCCCGCTAAGTACACCCTCGCTCTGCAAACAGGTTGCCATCATAGTGAAAAACCGATGGCAACCTGCTCCGCGAGGGCAGGCGCGGGAATGACAATCAATACCATCTCCCCCCCTCCCCCCTAAAACCACTTCCCCCCATCCCGAAGGGATGGGGGGATTGGAACGGTCCATAGAAAACGTACACTCCCAGGGGGGAGGGATGGGGGGATTAGAACGGTACATAAAAAATGAACGAACCCAGGGGGGAGGGGAGGGCGTGGAGCGCACGGCAAGCGGCCGCGATCATGCATCGCGGCCGCTTGCATAAACCTCCATCCAGGAATACCCGAATCACAACAGCATGGCCAAACTCACAGCGTAGGACAGCGTGATGACGAAGAGGACAGCGGCCAGCCACCGGTCGCCGCGGCTTCCCTCCTTTTGCCTCCAGAGCAAGACAGTCGCCAAACCCATGCCGAGCGCCAGGATTGCCATGAGGACCGCGGTCACACACAGGACCAAACGGACGTCCGGCGTAAACCCGAACAACATTTGGAATATATTCTCGCCGAACACGATCCCGGAAATTATCAGCGTCAGCAGATTCGCGAGTCCGATCGCGCCGACCAGGATGTGAATGGGTTTGTTCATCGCGACCCCAGAGCTTTTTCTAAACCGCCTCCAAAGCGCGCGCACCAGCCAGATAACCGGAAGAGCCAAAAGCAGCAGAACGCAGACCGCCAGACCAAGCATCGCCGGGCTGGTGGCGGCGGCCATCGGCGTGGGCAGGCCGCTCGCCGCGAGGATTTGGAAGGCTTGCATATGCAGCATGAATTGCTTGGGCATATCGCTTAGGTCGTCCGTTGTCCCGATCGCAAACAGGTCCTGCGCGGGGAAATACTCGGCCCACGTGCCGTTGGATCCCATCATGTACCAAACCGGTCCGTCCGCGGTTGGGAAGACGATCATGCCGGACGCATAGTACAACCCCTTGATTCCCTGCGGCACTTCCAGCATCCGATTGAGCGTTTCCGGATTTTGGAAAAGACCGCCGTCCTTCAGCCGCCCGAGAAACATCCGCAGGTCCGCGATGGTGGAAATCACGCCTCCCCCGCCCCAGTCGAAAGAGAAATCCACCCCTCCGCTCATGGCGGGCTCATTCCACGCCCAGACATCCGCGATCTTTCCGGCGTCATCCCCGTCCGGAAGGGCGGCGTCGCCGATCAGGTAGGTATCCCGCATCCCGGCCGGGTCGAAGACGCGTTCCCGGAGCGCCTCCGCCAGGCTGCGCCCGGTCTTCCGCTCGATGACCAGCCCCAGCAGGAGATAATTCGTGTCGCTGTAATGGAAACCCTTCCCGGGCATCCACAGGGCGTGTTCGTTCATTCCCGCCAGGTAGAAATTCAGCAGGCCGGCCATCCGGTCGGCGGGATCGTTCCGCCAGGCCGCCTCATTCCACGCAGACCATCGGCGCCGGAACAAGTAATCGTCAGGATTACATCCCGCCGGGATGTTCTCCAGCGTGCAGCGCACAAGCGGCGCGAGTCCGAATTGGCTGTCGAAGGCCATCTCGCCGATCAGGGAATCGGGCGCGGCGCCCTCGGCCGTCCCGGGCATCAGCGACACCGGTGCAACAGGGTCGTCGAAAAACAGATCGCGCAGCCCGGACGTCTGATTGAGGAGGTGCCGGAGGGTGATTTCGTGCCCATACGGCGAGCCGTCCAGTTTGTGGAGTTCCGGCAGGACGTCCGCAGGCAAGACGTCCAAATCCTGAAGGGTGGCATCGATTTCCTTTGAGCCAAAGGCGCCCTCCTCAGCCAGCTGGTGGATCACCGTCGCCGTCATGGCCTTCGCGACGCTGGCGATGAAAAACGGCCGGTCCGCCGTCATGAGCTCGCCCGAATCCACCCGGGCGATTCCGGCCGCACCCGAGTAGGTGAACGAGACCGTCGGCGCCTCGATGTACAGCACCACATGCCGGTTGACGAGGCCAT
>CAZYSF010000582.1:0-1619 GCA_964649635.1 uncultured Anaerolineales bacterium
TGGCTGCGGTCTTTTTTGTTTTCGGGGGCATGGCTTCCATGTCCTTTCTACGGTCCGGCATCCATGCGAACCGCATGCAACGCCGAGCAATCTCCATCCGGATTTCTTGGCGCCCGTCCTTCGGCATCCGGTGTCGGAAAAAACTCAGCCTGACGGAATGTCAGGCTGAGCGGGAAGACCTATGAAGTTGCCGCGGCGATCCGGAAACATTTCCGCCATGGCACGCTACTTTTCCACGCCGGTGATGACGATGCCCTGGACGAAGAAGCGCTGCGCGGCGATGAACAGGAGTAGGGGCGGGATCAGGGTCACGAGGGCGCCCGCCTGGATCAGCTCCTGCCGCTGGACGTACATTCCGTTGAAGCGCGCCAGCGCCACGGAAATCGGCTGCAGATCGACCTTGGTGGAGAGGTAGATCAGCGGATTGAAATAGTCGTTCCAGGCCCAGACGATGTGGAACACCGTCACCGCCACCATTACCGGGTAGGATTGCGGGATAATGATCGACCAAAGAATCTGGAACGGGTTGGCGCCGTCGATCATCGCACTCTCGTCCAGTTCGCGCGGCAGGGTCATGAAGAACTGCCGCAGGAGAAAGGTGTCGTAGGGGTTGGTGAAGAACGCCGGAACGATCAGCGGCAGCCAGGTCCCCACCCAGCCGATCTGGGTGAAGAACAGGAAGGTCGGGATGACGGTCACCGTCTGGGGCAGGAACATGACCGAGATCAGGATCATGAACAGCAGGTCCCGGAACGGGAAGCGGAAGCGCGAGAACCCGTACGCCACCAACACGCACGAAATCAGCACCCCGATGGTCGTGGAGAATGCGTAAAAGAACGTGTTCCACAGCACTTGCGGGTAGTCAAGCGCGTTCCACATTTCCGTGTAATTTTCCCAGGCCGGGGAGAAGACCCATGGCCGCTGCAATCCCTTGTACGAGCCGCTGTTATACACGATCGGCGCCGCATTGGGATCGGATACATCCAGGAAGATGCTCCCCTTCTGGAAGCCCTTGATCAGGGCCGCGTTCTTTTCCGACCCGTCCGGCAGCGGCACGGTATAGACCTCGAGGGTCTGCCCGGCGATGGCCTGGTAATCGATGGTCTCATCCAGCAGCGTGCCCACCTTGTTCACCTGCACGGTGTGTGACCCCCGCAGTTCCGTCGGCACGACGAAGGTGGGGGGGGCCACCGGCCAGATCGGCGCGTTCGGCAGGGTAAACTGGGCCTGCGTCTTGAGCGACGTCATGATCATGTAGCCAAACGGGATCAGGAACAGGATTAAAATGAACGCCGTAAACGCGGTCACCATGATCGACGGCATGGCCTTGGTCAATCGCGACGTTCGAACGGTACTCGTCGTCTCCATTGCTATATCTCCCGATTCTCCATTTATTTTTTCAACTTTCCACTAGCCGTTCGCGGTCTTCCGCAGCCGGTTGAGTGTTCCCGGCCCGTTTACCCCGGGCTGAGGAACACGGGATGAAGCCTGTGCTATCTTTCGGATTGATCTGCGCGATCTACTTTTCAACTCCGGTGATGACGATTCCCTGGACGAAAAACCGCTGGGCCGCGATGAACAGGATCAGCGGCGGGATAAGCGTCACCAGCGCGCCGGCC
>CAZYSF010000583.1:0-1689 GCA_964649635.1 uncultured Anaerolineales bacterium
TACGCCGCGCGGGCCGGGCACCTACCGGCTGGAAGCCCGCCGGCGCTTCCGCGCCCGGATGCGCGGTTGGATTTTTTCAAATCCGATTTATATCGTTTGAACCGGATCGGATCGGTTGCGGCGGCGCTTTTCCACCAAAAAGCAGTAATTCTGTGTGTGATTTCCCCCGGGTTCAGACACCCTTGCGGGGCCCTCGGCCTGGAATGATAAAATAACGCCGGTTGCCAGTCCCATCAGCGGCATCCGATCCCGGCTGTTTGGAAAACCCGAAGGAGAACTCCATGAAGTCTGCCGCATTTTCAATACTTGCCTTGCTCGCGCTGACGGCCGTTTCCTGCAGCGCGCAACCCACCCAGGTCACGCCGACGGTCGCAGTACAATCGGATACGCAAACCGTTGCCACCGCCACGCCGGAAATTGTGGCGTCCACCAACACGCCCACCGTCCCGCTCGGATCCAGTTCCGGGACCATTAACCCGCATCCGGTCCAGCAGCCCGCCACATCCATCCGCGTTTACGCGCGGCAGAAATCCACCGCGCAGGTGTTCGGCATCGAGCTCCCCATCGACGCGACCACCTACACGATCTCCGGCCTGCCGATGGGAACCTATACCGTGTTCGCCTGGTACTACCCGGACGGCGCTCCCGGAGCCTACACATCGGCCGGCGTCGACATGGTCGAGACTTCGTCCGATCAGCTGAAATGCAGCAACTCGCTGATCGAGATTGTCCTGACCGAAAGGAAACCGGATTTCCAGGGCGCGGAAATCGGCTGCTGGGCGGGGAACTACTTCATCTTCATCACACCGCTGCCGTAAGTGGCATAGGCACGATTTAAAAAAATCGCCCGGAGGCTCCGGGCGATTTTTTATTCCCCCATTATCTGGACGATCAACTCCCGCTTGCGCGGGCGGATGTCAAAATCGACATAGATGATCTGCTGCCATGTCCCGAGCGTCATCCGGCCGCCGGTAAAGGGGACCGTCAGCGACGGGCCGAGCAGCGCGGCGCGCAGGTGCGAATGCCCGTTGCCGTCGTCCCATGCGGCGTTGTGCGCATACTCGCGACCCGAAGGAATCATCTCCTCGAACATCCGCCGCAAGTCGGCCACGCAGCCCGGCTCGAATTCGATCGTCGTCAGCCCGCTGGTCGAGGATGGGCAGAAAATCGTCGCCGTTCCCGCCGCGAGATCGCTGCGGGCGATCACTTCCTGGACCGCGGCGGTGATATCGCGGACTTCGGTCTGCCCGTTTGTGGAAAGACGGATCGGATAGGTTTGAACGCTCATGCTGCCCTTCCTCCGGGGGGACGGTTCTCCCGTTCCCCATGCCGGTTTATTTTTACCACCATAAGGCTTTTGCGGCCATAAATGAAAACGCCAACCGGCAAGTAATATTATTACCAGGATGTTGAAAAAAGCCGAGGGTGTCCCTGCAGGAGCGAAGCGACCCCGGCCTACCCCACCGGGGCAGGCGAAGCAATCTCCCTGTTTTCCGAAGGGGGAGATTGCTTCGCTCCCGGAGCTTGCGCTGAGTGCAACGAAGGGATCACTCGCAATAACACCTGTTAACGCCTTTTTCAACAATCTGTTATGGATCCAATTCGGTTTCTTGCAGATTTTATAAAACTGCCGGATAATCCGAAAGCGATACGCACTCGACTTCTGGTGAACCGGTGATCATCATGCGA